>NZ_JBWKYJ010000103.1:0-12537 GCF_059423685.1 Acidovorax sp. GW460-11-11-14-LB4
CCCGATGCACCGCCGCCACCAAAATCGCCCCCACCGCCCGAACTGAAGCCGCCGCTGTCACTGCTGCTGCTGAATCCGCCCGAGCTGCCGCTGCTCCAGCCCCCGGAACCTCCGCCGCCATGCCCCAGGCTGATGGGGCCGCTACTGCCGCCAAAAAGCCAGGTGTAGAGCAGCGCAATCACGCCCGCGCCCACCGACAGCAGCAGGCTGGAGGTGAACACAAACGCCAGGGCGCCTACGCCGCCTCCTACCGCCAGTCCGCCCAGCGCAGCCCCCAGGAGGCTGCGAGCCAACGGGCCGGCCACCATGACGCCGAAGAACAGGAAGATGGCGAAGTCCGTCCAGTCGAACAGGCCGTGACTGCTGCCTCCGGCGGCAGGAGAGGGTGTCTCGGTCGGGGCGGGCAGGGCTTCGCCCGCGATGCGCGCGCCGATCTGCGTGATCGCTGCACCGAGGCCTCCCGCGAAGTCGCCTTGCTGAAAGCGGGGCTTCATCGCGCCGTCGATGATGCGTGCTGCTGCGATGTCGGGGATGGCACCTTCCAGAGACTTGGCAACCTCGATGCGCATCTTGCGGTCGTTCTTGGCCACCAGCACCAGCACACCATCACCCACGTCGCGGCGCCCGATCTTCCACTGGTTGCCGACGCGGTTGGCATAGGCGGCGATGTCCTCTGGTGCGGTGGTGGGCACCATCAACACGACGACCTGCGAGCCGCGGGCTTTTTCGAGGGCGACCAGCTGGCCCTCCAGCGCCTGGGTGTCTGCGGCGCTGAGCGTGCCGGTCTGATCAATGACGTGGCCGGTCAGCGGGGGCACAGCTAGCGGCTGCGATTGGGCCCAGCCAAAGATAGGCCATGCAGCTATAAATAATATAGCTATCAGGGCATATCGGATAGGCGCTAGCAGCATATTTAGCTCACATCAGGCCCTGTAAGGGGTGTTCAGGGCTTGGCCTTGGACGCGGAAAAATCCACCGTGGGCGGCACGGAAATTTGGGCCTCGTTGGCGACGGTAAAGCTGGGCTTGGGGGCGTAGCTGAAGGCCATGGCCGTGAGGTTGGTGGGGAAGCTGCGGGCCAGCACGTTGTACTCCTGCACGGTCTGGATGTAGCGGTTGCGGGCCACGGTGATGCGGTTTTCGGTGCCTTCCAGCGTCACCCGCAGGTCGCGAAAGCCCTGGTTGGCCTGCAAGGTGGGGTAGCGCTCGGACACGACCATCAGGCGCGACAGGGCGCTGGACAACTCTCCCTGGGCCTGCTGGAACTTGCTGAAAGCCTCGGGGTTGTTCAGCGTCTCGGGCGTGACCTGGATGGCCGTGGCCTTGGCGCGGGCCTCGACCACCTTGGTCAGCGTCTCCTGTTCAAAGTTGGCCTCGCCCTTCACGGTGGCGACGATGTTGGGCACCAGGTCGGCACGGCGCTGGTACTGGTTGAGCACTTCGCTCCAGGCGGCCTTCGATTGCTCGTCCAGGCGCTGGAAGTCGTTGTAGCCGCAGCCGCTCAGCGTGAGCGTGGCGGCGAGCAAGGTGAGGAGGGCAAGAAGACGTTGGATCATCATGATGGTGGAGTCCGCCGATGGAGAAATGGGATGACTGTGCCAGAAACCGGAGGGCGCCAGTCCACAAACTGGTCGCAGACCAGCGATGGTGGGCCCCCGCCCGAGCGCGTACAAAATCGGTAGGCAGCAAGGCATTGCACCGCCGCCGCACAATAGCAGGCTGGCGTTGCATCTGTCACGTCGTTCCGACCCACTTACCACCAGAATTAACATGCCCCGCGCCCGATCAAAAGCAGCCACCCTGGGTGGCTCTTCGGATGAAACCGAAACCGCGTTTTATGAGGCGCTGCAGCGCGGTGACATCGAGCTGCTGATGTCGTGCTGGGCGGACGATGACGAGATTGTTTGTGTGCACCCGGGCGGGCCGCGCCTGCTGGGGCCCGCCGCCATCCGTGCCGCATTCGAGGCCATGTTCTCCCATGGCACGGTGCGTGCCCGGCCGGCGCAGGTGCACCGCGTGGTGGCGCTGTCGAGTGCCGTGCACAGCGTGGTCGAGCAGGTCGAGGTGATGCTGCCTGACGGCCTGCACCAGGCCGTGGTCATGGCCACCAACGTGTACCACAAGACCCCCGAAGGCTGGCGCATGGTGGCCCACCACGCCAGCCCGGGCGTGGCGCCCGACGCCCAGGTGGATGTGCTGGCGCAGCGCCCCGTTCTGCATTGAGAGGCCCCTGCGTGAGAATTTGGGGTCCAATTGGCTGTATGCGCCGACAACATATGCCTTGACAGCTATGAAATACATAGCGCCTCGCTGGCTCCCCGGTGGCCAGTTGCAAACGATCTGGCCCGCGCTGTACGCACGCCGTGTGTTCGGCCCGCGTCCCGAGTACCGCCGTGAGCGCTGGGACACCCCCGACGGCGATTTTGTCGATGTGGACTTTCTCCAGGACGGTGTGGTGGCTGACGCTCCCAGGCCGCTGCTGGTGGTGTTCCACGGGCTGGAGGGCTCATCACGCAGCCATTACTGCGAAGCCTTTGCCGACCTGGCCCGCGAGCGCGGCTGGGCCTGCGCGCTGCCGCACTTTCGCGGCTGCAGCGGGGAGATCAACCGTGCCCCGCGCGCCTACCACTCGGGCGACCATGCGGAGATCGGCTGGATGCTGCAGCAGCTGCGTGTGCACCACCAGGGGCCGCTGATGGCGGTAGGAGTGTCACTGGGTGGCAACGCCCTGTTGCGCTGGGCCGCCGAAGTGGGCACTGACGCTGCGCGCAGCGCGGATGCGGTGGCGGCCGTGTGCTCGCCCATCGACCTGGCAGCGGGCGGCCATGCCATCGGGCGCGGCTTCAACCGGCTGGTGTACACGCGCATGTTCATGCGCACCCTGGTGCCCAAGGCACTGCAGAAGCTGGCCCAGCACCCGGGGCTGTTTGACCGGCAGGCGCTGCTGGCCGCGCGGGACCTGTACGCGTTCGACAACGTGTTCACAGCGCCCGTCCACGGGTTTCGCAACACCGAGGACTACTGGCTGCGCGCGTCGGCCAAGCCGCTGCTGCACCGCATCCGCATTCCGGCGCTGGTGGTGAACGCGCGCAATGACCCCTTTGTGCCCGCTGGCAGCCTGCCGGGCGTGCGCGAGGTGGGACGCCATGTGACGCTCTGGCAGCCGCCGCATGGCGGGCATGTAGGGTTCCTGCGCGGGTTGCCGCCCGGGCACGTGCGTGCCATGCCCGACGCCGTGGGAGGGTGGCTGGCCGAGCACAGTGGGGCGCTGGCGCTGCACGGCGCACAATCCGCTCATGGATGACATCGTCAAACAGGCACTGGCCAAATGGCCCAATGTGCCCGACTGCTATGGCTGGCTGGGCCTGGATGCGCGCGGCCACTGGTATCTGCGCGACGACGCGGTGCAGGCAGCGGGTACGTTTCCGCACAGCAAAGGGTCGTTGCTGCAGCACGACAAGCTTATCGCGTTCATAGCCCGCAACTACGAGCCTGACGACCAGGGGCAGTGGTTCTTTCAGAACGGCCCGCAGCGTGTGTATGTCGAGCTGGAGGCCACGCCCTGGGTCTGGCGTCTGCAGCCGCAAGACCTGCGCGCCATCAGCCATACGGGCCGGGAGGCGTCGGTCCGCCACTGCCTGCTGGACGAGCAGGGCCGTGTGTACCTGGAGACAGACCTGGGCCTGGGGCTGGTGCACACGCTGGATGTGGCACTGGCTGCAGAGGCTGTGACCGACGGACGCTGGACGCCGCAGGACGTACAGGCGCAGGACCTTCCGGCACGCTACGGGTATGTCTGCAGTCCGCGCGCCCGGTCGCAAGCCGGGGCGTCGTGACCAACCTGAAGCTCCACCCTACCTCCTTCAGCCCGGAGTTGCGGGCACTCAGAGCTGCTCACAACGGCACTGGATAAGCGGCAAGACGAAAAAAAGCCGGTCGCAAGGACCGGCTTTCTGGGTGGGGTTCTACCCAGCCCGTGCAGGGTGAGGCGCCGCCTTACTTGGCGGCGGCTGCCATGAACTCCACCGCGGCGCGCAGATCGGCGTCAGAGGCTTGGGAGCCGCCACGCGGAGGCATGGCGCCCTTGCCCTTGGCGACACTGGTGTACAGCGCGTCGATGCCTGCGGGCAGGCGAGCGGCCCAGGCGGCCTTGTCACCAAACTTGGGAGCACCGGCCACACCGGCAGCGTGGCACACCTGGCAAGCCTGCTTGTACAGAGCCTCGCCAACGCCTGCTGCGGCGGCTGCAGGTGCGGCAGCTACCGCTACAGCGGGCGCAGCAGCTGCAGGGGCTGCTGCGGGTGCTGGTGCAGGAGCGGCGGCTGGTGCTGCGTCTGCCTGAGCGGCTGGGGCAGCGGCTGCGGGAGCAGCAGGTTCGGCAAACTTGGCCCCACCTGCATTGGCCATATAGGCCACAGCGCGCGCAATTTCGGTGTCGTTGAAGTCGCCGCCACCTTGGGGGGCCATGGCCCCCTTGCCCTTCAGGGCCGACTGCACCAGGGCTTCAAACCCGGTGCCAATGCGCGCAGCCCAGGCAGCGGCATCACCAAACTTGGGGGCACCCGCAGCGCCGGAGGCATGGCAGGCGGAGCACTGGGCCTTGAACACTTCTTCACCGCTCTTGAGGGGGCGGTTGGCGTCGCGCACTTCGACCATGCCGATCTTCTGGATGCGTTCGGCGATGGCCTTTTCGGGGTTGACGGCACCGGCAGCGGGCTTGTCCGCCGACGTCACATACAGGACCAAGCCAATGATGGCAAAGATCGGAATCACAAACGAGAAAAGTACCGCGACCAGCAACTGCTTGGGGTTCTTGATCGGGCCGGTATGGGCTTCTTCGTGGTGGTTGTCGCTCATGTCGTCCTCAGGTGTATCGGGGGCTTCGGTGTAATCAACCTTAAATTATATCTGCGGGGATGGTTATTCCCATCCCCGCTGGATGCAGACAACCACGGGTTTGCCCCAGAGCAAGCGCAGCGCCCCGGGGGCTGCGCTCGCTCCCGCGCAGGGCGTCAGGAGGGGAGCTGGGCGCTGGTGTCGGGCGCTCCACCCCCCAGTGCCTTGTACAGCGACACCTGGTTTTGCAGTTGCGCCAGCCGCACCTGCACCACTGCCTGCTGGGCCGTGAACAGCGAGCGTTGTGCGTCCAGCAGGTCCAGATAGCTGGCCACGCCGTTGCGGTAGCGCAGGTCGGCCAGCTGCAGGCGCGCGGCCTCTGCCTGGGCCTGCTGTTGCTGGGCCTGGGCCTGTTCGCCCAGCGTGGCTTGCCCCGCCAGTGCATCCGAGACCTCGCGGAACGCGGTCTGGATGGCCTTTTCGTACTGCGCCACGGCAATCTCCCGGCCGACCCGGGCGCTGTCCAGGTTGGCCTGGTTGCGGCCTGCGTCAAAAATGGGCAGCAGCAGGGATGGCGCGATGGTGAAGCCCCAGGAGCCGTTCTTGAACAGGCCGGACAGTTCGCCGCTGGCTGTGCCTGCCTGCGCCGTCAGGGAGATGCGCGGGAAAAACGCCGCCCGCGCAGCGCCGATGTTGGCGTTGGCGCCAATCAGTTGCTGCTCCGCCTGGCGGATGTCCGGCCGGCGGGTGAGCAGCTCCGACGGCACGCCGGCAGGCAACGGTGCCATCACAGGCGCGTCGGCCAGCTTGCCACCGGCCAGACTGGCGCGCACGTCTTGCGGCAGTGCCTGGCCCAGGAGCAGGACCAGCGCGTTTTCGTCGAGCGCGCGCTGGCGCTGCTGTTGCGCCAGCGTGGCGCGGGCCGCCTGGGTGAGCGACTCGGCCTGGCGGAAGTCGAGCTCGGATGCCACACCCGCGTCCAGGCGCATCCGGGTCAGGCGCACCGACTCCTCGCGCGATGCAAGGGTCTGGCGCGACAGGTCCAGCAGCTCCTCGTCGGCCAGCAGTGTCAGCCAGCCATTGGCCACTGCCGCCACCAGGCTCACCTGTGCGGCGTTGCGGCCTTCTTCCGTGGCAAGGTACTGGGCGAGTGCCTGCTCCTTGAGGCTCGCAATGCGGCCAAAGAAGTCGATTTCCCATGCGGATACGGCCAGACCCACGCTGAACGAGTTGGTCAGGTTGCCCGTGCCCGTGGCAGGGGCCCGGCTGGCATTGGCGGCCAGTCCCACGCCCGGGTACAGGTCGGCCCGGCGCACCTGGTAGGTGGCCCGAGCTTGCTCGATGTTGAGCATGGCCACACGCAGGTCGCGGTTGTTGGCCAGCGCAATGTCGATGAGCTGTTGCAGGCGTGGCTCGGCAAAGTAGCTCTGCCAGGGCACGGTGGCTCCCGACTGCGCAGCTGCGCTGTCGGTCGTTGCCGCCCCGCCGGCGTAGGTGGCGGGGACGGGGGGTTGCGGGCGCTCATAGGTGGGGATGAACGAGCAGCCAGCCAGCAGCGCAGCCGCCGTGGCTGCTGCCAACGCCATGGGGGTACTTCGGTTCTTATTCATGGGTTCCAACTCCTGCTTCTTCTGCATGGCGGCGGTTCATTTCCTGCTGGCGCGCGCTGCCTTTGAACAGGCTGCGCACCACCACAAAGAACACGGGCACAAAGAACACGGCCAGTGCGGTGCCAGTGACCATGCCGCCCAGCACGCCGGTGCCGATGGCCCGCTGGCTGGCAGAGCCCGCACCCGACGCGACGACCAGCGGCAGCACGCCCAGGCCGAACGCCATCGAGGTCATCACGATGGGGCGGAACCGCAAATGCGCGGCGGCCAGCGCCGACTCGATCACGCCCTTGCCCTGGGCCTGCAGGTCCTTGGCGAACTCGATGATCAGGATGGCGTTTTTCGCTGACAGGCCAATGATGGTGATCAGGCCCACCTGGAAGTACACGTCATTGGCATAGCCGCGCAGCAAGGTGGCCAGCAGCACGCCCAGCACGCCCAGGGGCACCACCAGGATCACGGCCAGCGGGATCGACCAGCTCTCGTACAGCGCAGCCAGGCACAGGAACACGGCCAGGATTGCAAAGCTGTACAGGATGAGCGACTGCGAGCCTGCCAGCTTTTCTTCGCGCGACTGACCGGTCCATTCAAAACCGAAGCCTTGGGGCAGTTGGCCAGCCAGCTTCTCCATCTCGGCCATGGCAGCTCCCGTGCTGTAGCCCGGTGCGGGCGAGCCGGAAATGCGCATGGCGGGGTAGCCGTTGTAGCGCACGGTTTGCTGCGCGCCGGTCACCCAGCGCGTTGTCGCGAACGCCGACAGCGGTACCGGTTTGCCCTGGCTGTTGGTGGCATTGATCTGCAGCAGATCGTCGGGCTGCATGCGCGCCGGCGCATCGGCCTGCACCACCACCCGCTGCAGGCGGCCCTGGTTCGGGAAGTCGTTCACATAGCTGGAGCCCAGCGCGGTGGACAGCGCGGAGTTGATGGCATCAAACGGCACACCCAGCGCGTTGGCTTTGTCGCGGTCTATGTCGATCTGCAACTGCGGAGCGTCTTCCAGACCATCGGGGCGCAGTTGCGTGAGCACCTTGCTCTGCGAGGCCATGCCCAGCAACTGATTGCGGGCTTTCACCAGGGCCTCGTGCCCCGCGCCGCCACGGTCCTGCAGGCGGAATGTGAAGCCGCTGGCGTTGCCCAGCTCGGGAATGGGAGGCGGGCTCAGCGGAAAGATGAACGCATCGCGAATACCCATCAGCGCACCGAAGGCCCGGTTGGCCACGTCTTGTGCCGACTGGCCGGGGCCATGGCGTTCACTCCAGTCCTTGAGGGTCACAAACGCAAGGGCCGCGTTCTGGCCCTGGCCGGAGAAGCTGAAGCCCAGCACACCCACCATGCTTTGCACCTCGGGCTGCTTGAGGATGAAGCCTTCGACCTGCTCCATCACGGCCAGCGTACGCTCCTGCGTGGCGCCAGGTGGCAATTGCACGTTGACGATGATGTTGCCCTGGTCCTCGCTGGGCAGGAACGAGGTCGGCAGGCGCATGTAGACCACGGTCACGGCACCGATGATGGCTGCGTAGATCACCAGGTAACGCGCGGCGCGCCGCAGCATGCGGGCCACAAAGCCTTCATAGCCTTTGGCAGTGCGCGAAAAGCCGCGATTGAACCAGCCAAAGAAGCCAGTCTTCTCGTGGTGATGCCCCGCCTCGACCGGCTTGAGCAGGGTGGCGCACAGTGCCGGTGTGAGCGACAGAGCCATGAAGGCTGAGAAGCCAATGGATGCCACCATCACCGCCGAGAACTGGCGGTAGATGTTGCCCGTGGAGCCTGCAAAAAATGCCAGCGGCACGAAAACCGAGATCAGCACCACCGTCACGCCAATGATGGCGCCCGAAATCTGGCGCATGGCCTTGCGCGTGGCTTCCAGCGGCGACAGGCCTTCTTCGCTCATGATGCGCTCAACGTTCTCCACCACCACGATGGCGTCGTCCACCACGATGCCGATCACCAGCACCATGCCAAACATGGTCAGCACGTTGATCGAGAACCCCAGCGCCAGCAGCGTGGCAAACGTACCCAGCAGCGCGATCGGCACCACGATCGTCGGGATGATGGTGTAGCGCCAGTTCTGCAGAAACAGGAACATCACCAGGAACACCAACACCACGGCCTCGACCAGTGTTTCTGCGACCTGCTTGATGGAGATGTCTACGAAGCGCGAGCTGTCGTAAGGAATGCTCCAGCTCATGCCTTCGGGGAAGTAGCGTGACAGCTCATCCATCTTCGCGCGCACGTCCTTGGCGGCCTCCAGTGCGTTACCGCTGGGCGACAGCTGAACGCCGATGCCCACGGCGGGCTTTCCGTTCAGGCGTGCGGCGGTGGCGTAGGCCTGGCCGCCCAGTTCCACACGCGCCACATCCTTGATGCGCACGGTGGAGCCATCGGTGTTGGCACGCAGCACGACGTTGCCGAACTGTTCAACGCTGGACAGTTGCCCATTGACCACCACGGTGGCGGCAATGCCTTGGCCCGCGACATTGGGCAGGTCGCCAATGGTGCCGCTGGCCACCTGGGCGTTCTGGGCGCGGATGGCGGCGGTGATCTCTGCTGCCGACAGGTTGTAGCTCACCATCTTGGCCGGGTCGATCCAGATGCGCATGGCGCGCTCCGTGCCAAACAGCTGGGCCTGGCCAATACCCTTAAGGCGTTGCAGTTCTGGCACCACGTTGCGCGACGCATAGTCACCCAAGGCCACGGTGTCGGTGGCCGGGTTGCTGGACGACAGCATGGTGAACAGCAGGAAGTTGGAGCGCGACTTGTCCACGCGCACCCCCTGTTGTGTCACGGCAGAAGGCAGGCGCGGCGTGGCCCGTGAAAGCCGGTTTTGCACGTCCACCTGCGCCAGGTCGGCATTGGTGCCGGGCTGGAAACTCAGCGTGATGCTGCCGGAACCATCGGCCTGCGCGACCGATTCCATGTAGATCAGCCCGGGGGAGCCGTTCATCTCGCGTTCGATCACCGACAGCACGCTGTCTTCGAGGGTTTGCGCCGATGCGCCGGGGTAGGCCGCGTTGATGACGATGGACGGTGGTGCCACCGGCGGGTACTGTGCAATGGGTAGCTGCGTGATGGCTACGCCGCCCATCACCATGATGAACAGCGCAATCACCCACGCAAAGATGGGGCGGTCAATGAAAAATTTGGCCATGCTGGATTGCCCCTTATGGCTTGGATGCGGCCGAAGCGGGCGCTGTCGGCGCCTCTGCGGAGGCTGGCGCTGAGGCAGTCGCTGCTGCCGGCGCAGGCGTGCCTGGTGCTTGCCATGGAACGGGCTTTACCGGGGTTCCGGGAGGCAGCATCTGCAGCTTCTGGAAGCCGTCCACCATCACTTTTTCACCCGCCTTCAGACCGTCCAGCACCACCCAGCGGTTGTTCTGTGCGGCACTGATCTTGACGGTGCGCTGCGACACCTTGCCGTCCTCGCCAACCACGCTGACCGTGTCGCCCTGCTGGGTGCGCGTGACAGCCTGCTGGGGCAGGGTGATGGCGTTGCTGGCCTGTGCCTGTTCAATCCGCACACGCAGATACAGTCCGGGCAGCAACTCGCCCTTGGGATTGGGCACCTCTGCGCGCAGGGTGACCTGGCCGGTGGTGGAGTCCACCGACAAGTCCGTGAACAGCAGCTTGCCAGCTTGTGCGTATTCAGATCCGTCGCTGAGCACCAGCTTGACGCTGGCTGCCTGGCTGCCGCCAGCGCGCTTGAACTGCCCACTTTCCATAGCGCGCCGCAGTTGGAAGACGTCACCGGCCGATTGGGTGAAGTTCACGTACACCGGGTCAATCTGCTGCACCACAGCCAATGCGGTCGCTTCGCCCTGGCCGACCAAGGCGCCTTCGGTGACCAGTGCGCGGCCAATGCGGCCGGAGATGGGGGAGGTCACGCTGGCATAGCTGAGGTTGATGTCGGCGGTGCGCACAGCAGCCTGGGCGGCCGCCACGTCGGCCCGGGCTTGTTTCTCGGCCGCCTCTGCGTTTACAAAGTCCTGCTTGCTGATGGCATTGGCTGCAACCAGGGGGCGATAGCGCTCAGCTTGTGCGCTGGCCTGTGCCAGATTGGCCTGGGCCTTGGCGAGGCTGGCGCGCGCGCTCTCTGCCGCTGCGGCGTAGGGAGCGGGATCAATGCGGAACAGCAACTGCCCGGCCTTGACGTCGCTACCTTCCTTGAACACGCGCTGCTGAAGGATGCCGGCGGCCCGTGCGCGCACTTGGGCCACCCGAGACGCCTCCACGCGGCCAGGCAGTTCGGTGATCAGCCCCACGTCGCCGGGCGTGGCGGTAACGACTCCCACTTCGACCGGGGGCGGCTTGGGACCGCCTGCCCCGGCGGCCTGTCCATCGGCCTTGCCACAGGCGGACACAAGCAGTACTGCTGCGCTGATGGCAGCCAGCGAAAGTACTCGTAGGGTGGTGGTGGCACGCAAGTAAGGGGTGCCGGATGCGTCACGCAGTTGAGGCATGAGAGTCCTTTGGGTGGGCGTCAAAAAAAAGGGATCTGGAAAAAGTGGGAGGTCTAGAGCGCTTCGCTCAATGCCCCGACAGTTTGATCAGAAATTATACATACAGACATGAATGTATAATTGTCGACTGCTGCAGATGCCCCTAGGCAGTCGTAGGGGTTTTGGGGACTCAACAGGATGTTTGACTATGGCGCGCCGGACAAAAGAAGATGCAATCGCAACCCGCAACGGGTTGATCGATGCGGCTGAGTTGGTGTTTCGGGAAAAAGGGGTGTCCCGCGCGTCGCTGAGTGATATTGCCCAGGCGGCGGGAGCCACGCGTGGTGCGATCTACTGGCACTTCAAGGACAAGGTGGATCTGTTTAGCGCCATGATGGACCGTGTCACGCTGCCGCTGGAACAGGGTTTTGCCAGTTTTGAAGACAGCACCTGCGCTGATCCTGTGCAACGCCTTCGGGCGGTGATGGCGCTGGTGCTGCGCAGTGTGGCCTCGGACGAGCACACCCGAAGGGTTTTCGAGATTGCGTTGTACAAGGTGGAATACGTGAACGAGCTGATGGGGCTGCGCGAGCGCCATGTGGCTGCCTCCGAAGGGTTTACGCAGCAACTGGCGCGCGACTTTGCGCTGGCTGCTGAGTCGCAAGGGGTGGTGCTGTCGATGTCGGCGATGGACGCGGCCATCAGCCTGCATGCCCTTTTTGATGGGCTGATCCGCAACTGGATTCTGAATGACGGTGGCTTTGATCTCATTGGCGTAGGTGGCGCCAGCACCGACGCATTTTTGCGTGGTGTGGGGTTGTCGCTGGTCGGGGCGAAAGTGCCCGCTGCATCCTGCGGGGGCTGAGCGCCAGGGCTTTGTTTGTTTGGATGCTTGCCGCGTGCAATAATCAAAGGCTGCGTCAATCAGAGGTATGCGGCTGTAGCTCAGTGGATAGAGTATTGGCCTCCGAAGCCAAGGGTCGTGGGTTCGATCCCCGCCAGCCGCACCAACGGTACATGCAGCAGCGAGCGCTTACAGCGTTTGTGAAGAGCGTCAAATGCGTTTAATTTCTGAATGCGTAAAAATTTGGTGCTATAATTCGAAATTCTCCGGAGGGGTGCCCGAGTGGCTAAAGGGGGCAGACTGTAAATCTGTTGGCTTACGCCTACACTGGTTCGAATCCAGTCCCCTCCACCAGTGAGTGAGCAGTGTTAAGAGTGGTGCTTGACTTTGTGAGTGCAAAGTTGGGTTCGCAAAGGCCGGTGGTCTGCGCGGGAGTAGTTCAATGGTAGAACCCTAGCCTTCCAAGCTAATGACGCGGGTTCGATTCCCGTCTCCCGCTCCATTGTTTGTTGTGCTGGTTTGTTGAGTAGAGATTTTTGGTGTTGTGCGAGCGGCGCCAATTGCCCATGTGGCTCAGTGGTAGAGCACTCCCTTGGTAAGGGAGAGGTCGCGGGTCCGATTCCCGCCATGGGCACCATTTTCTGGTGCGTCCGGTTCTGGTTGCGCCGAGATCCTGTTGTGTTGATTTAGATTTTTTTCGGAGTCGGAAAAATGGCAAAAGGAAAATTCGAGCGGACCAAGCCCCACGTGAACGTGGGCACGATCGGTCACGTGGACCATGGCAAGACGACGCTGACGGCAGCTATCGCTAC
>NZ_JBWKYJ010000104.1:0-11780 GCF_059423685.1 Acidovorax sp. GW460-11-11-14-LB4
GGGTGGGGTGGGGCGAGTGCAACCCATTGCAAGGTGAGTACGGCAGGCGGCACACCTGCCCGTAGCGCTCGCCAGTACTAGAAAATCATGGGTGAGATGGCTGACGGCCCTAGCACTCGCTAACACGTGGGCCGGTAGTTAAATGTGTGGGCCAGACGCTAGAACACAGTGAATCGTATCCGCTGCGGTAACCCTGCCAGCGCAATGTGGCCCAGGCGGCGGCGTGGGCAGCGTGTTGGCACTGATGAAACAGCCTTCTTGCGATAAACGGGTGAACTGCGCTACTGTGTCGTTGTGGGGCCCCGGTCTTAAGCTGGCAGATCCGCACCTCGTTATCCAGCGTGGCCGTCGGGGCCCCCAGTCCCCGATCAACGGTGGTCCAGTCGTTTGCACTGAATACCGTATGTCTATTTGAAGGGCGCTCGTCTAGTTATTACTTGACCCGCATTTGTTCAATATATTCCTCACAGCGGTGAGGATCGTGAATCCCATATCGAATGCCGCAATACTCCAAAAATTGATTTTTTCGGATGCTGTCAAGTGAATCAAATGGATCGCGATCGAGTGTATGTTGTGCAGGGTTCCTGAAAAGAACTTGAAACGTTGGGGTTGTCTTTATAAAGGGGTTCCACGCACTCCCCACTTCATGGTCTCCAACGTATCGATCCAATCCAACAAAAAGCCATGCAGTCAGAAACAAAGAAAGTGTGCCGATAAAAAAGGCGATTTTTTTTGTCATATCAAGGTTTTGCAAGACCAAATTTTTTACGCAATTGCTCCGCAATGATCATTCCGTAAATTCCTGGGCATGCCCTGCTACTGCCCGCAGCTTGTGCAAATTCCCGATGCCCTCCAAGCCGTTTGATGGGAAAAAATTCGATCAAAGTTTGGACTAATTTTTCTGCTTTGGACATTTGCAGCTCCGATGGCTCATCGTGATTAACCGCGAGTTGATCCTTTTGCACGCCCAAGAACTCAGAAACCCCGGCTCGCACTCCCCTGCTTCGCGTAACGTTTGCGACACCAGGACCGTGCCGGGATGCCTCACCTCGGACGCTCAAGTCAGCCAGGAAAACCACTCCGATGACACCAGTGTTTGCCCTTTCAATGTGAGCTCCCTTGTGGCGAATATCAAGCGCTTCATAAACCACCCCTCGACAATCGATAGCATAGTGATAGCTAATTTGTCCGAAGCTATTCATATCGATTTTCTCGGCGTTCTTTAGGGCATCAACACCGTTCGCCCCACATGAAAATGAATTGCCTGCATGATGAATGGCGATGGACTGGTAGCTCCAGTCATTCTGGGGAATCTTGGCAGGGTTCAAAGCCTGCCACGTTTTTCGTTCAACAATATTTACCCGATCAATGATTACTTGCCTGATTTTCTCTTGATCAGCAACAAGGCATGCTGCGGTGGGATTGAGAATTCTTATGATATCTTGATTCAGGGCCCTGTGAGTCGAACCATGGGGAAGAATGATGGAGTCTGCGGGTGTGACGCCAATAATTTTTTGAAATACATGGATTGCTTGGAGTGTTTCAGTAGAAATTCTGCCATCTTCTTTGATGGGCTGATAGCCGATCTTGCAATTCATATGGCGGTTGAGAGCACGCTGAACCGCTTGTACCTCATGAGGGTTATTTCCGACAGTTTTCCCAATTGGCGAAGTGATTTTAATTTCGGCTATTATTAATATCTTATTAAATGGTGCTCTCTCTCAGAGAGTCTTGGTACGGAGCACTCATCCCTACTAGACGGCTGAGATACAGATTGGCAAATGTCAATCACAAAAAGCTCGACCTCATCAAACAGCCTGTAGGGGATTTTCTGAGAGCCCTAAGGGGCAAGTGATCACTGGGAATACCGCTTTCGGTGTTGTCGAGAGGCATTTGAGCAGCCTGCTACCCTGCGGTGCCTCCGCGGCAGCTCCATCGTTTAAGCACTGGTGGCGAGCTGTTCATGTCGTGCTCGGCAACACAAGACGCAATGTTTTTGTCGAGCGGCTTGGTAGCAGTGGCCGATGTCCCGGCGTATTCACAAGCTACCCAGTAAACGCGGTCGGTCGGAGCTAACAGCCACCGCGAGGTGAGCGTCTTGCCTTTGCGCTGCGCGCTGCTGGGCGCTAGTTGGGCCATCTCCTCTGGTGGCCCCGCGTAGAAGGAAATATTGGCAAGAGGATGCGTGTCGTTGCTGCTGCGGGTTTGCCAATCTGAAATAAGGGCGGGCGAGGGCGTCTGTTGGACCTGAATTGATGGTGGGCAAGCGGTGGCCTTGTGGGCCGCCGCGTTGCCCGGGGCCTCTTGCGCGATGGCAGCGCCGCTCGCGCTCAAAACAATCAGTGAAAGACTTAGGCCAAATTCATTCGTCATACCAATTACTCCACCACCGAGAACGCGTCGCCATTGTTGCTGGGGTCAACATATTTCCCGGTCTTGTCCTTTCCGAGAAACATCAACCGACGCAAGCGGATCGTGCCGCTGCCGGACCATTGATCGACGACCGTGATTCCCGATGCATCCTGAGACACATACAACGCCGCATGGTTGCCAGTGCCCTGGTTTGGGTACTTTCCGTTGACGAAGGTTGCGATGGCAGTGCCCTTTTTGAGCAGCATATTGCCTTTCACAGAGGCCCCTTCTCTCCAGAGCGATGAGGCTGGAGCTCTGGCGTAGTGCTTAACAAGTGCAACGCAGTGGTGCGTGCCCACGAGCGGTTGCTTGGCCAAGGACTCTGGGTTGTCGTAGATGTATGACATTCGTTTGCTGGCAAAGCCGCACAAACACACCTGTCAGGGCTCGTTCAGGCGTTTGGGGCGGCCGAATTCTAGGAGCGCCGCACAGCCGCAAAACGTGACATCGGAAACCGCTTGTGTGCAGATATTGGTGGCCGCTTGTCTGTCTGCGACTTGCACGAGCCCTACTCTGCCTGCAGATATAGCTCTGCCAATTCTTTCTGTGCGGCAGCGTCAATACCCAGCACGTCCACCAGATACGCCTGCAGCCCGCCAAAGTCGTTGTTCACCATGTGCAGGGCGGCATCCAGAAACTCTTCCTGAACACGCCACAGCACGCGCAGCACTTCTTCCGGCGCGTGGCTGCCCATGCCCGGTGGGCGCTGGTAGAGCGCGTTGGTGAGCAGGTAGTCGTGCATGACCACATCGCGCGGCACGCCCAGGGTCAGCAGGATGAGGGCGGCGGCAAAGCCGGTGCGGTCTTTGCCTGCGGTGCAATGGAACACGGTGGGCGTATCGCTGGCCAGCAGCAGGCGGAACAGCTCGGCAAAACGCGGGGCGTTGTCGTGCACAAAACCCCGGTAGGTGTCCTGCATCAGGCCCACGGCGTCTTGCGCCGTGAGCTGGCGGCCGGTGCGTTGCAGCTCCAGCGCGCGCTGCACCACGGTGGGTTCGATGTGCAGTGGGTGGTAGGCCACGCCGGGCAGTGCGTAGGCATACGCGGCGCTTTCGGCCTGGCCGCGAAAGTCCACCGCGCGGGCCACGCCCAGGTCTGCCAGCAGGGCCTGGTCCTCGGGCGTCAGGCCCGCCAGGTGGTCAGAGCGGAAGATGCGGCGCCATTTCACCGGGCGGCCGCCGTGGCCGGTGTAGCCGCCGAGGTCGCGGAAGTTGGTGGCGCCTGCGAGGGGGACGGACCGGGTGGGGGCTTGCTCTTGCTGCATGGTGCTTGGCACGGTTGAGTGGTGGGTGGTGGGTGGGGATACGAAAGCAACAAGGATAGTCGGGCGCTGCGGCAGCTGCATGTCGCACGGGTGGCTGGAGAAAGTCGAGTACGACGGCTGACTGGCTGACCAACCACCCCGAAAGCCGCCATCTGCGCCACGTCGATATGCAGAATGCGGGTATGCAGCGCTTGGTGCCCGTCCCCTCCGATTTGCAGCCTTGGCTGATGGCCGCCGTGGTGGTCAATGCCCCGGCGGCGCTGGCGCAATCGCATTTCCCGGCCATGGTGTCGAGCATGCTGGTGGTGCGGCTGACCGGGCAGGTGGTGTGCCGGGGCGCGCCCGTGCCGCAGTCAGCCTGGATGAGCGCAAGCACCATGGCCACGGCGTATGAACACAGCGGGCCGGTGCAGGCCGTGGGGCTGGTGCTGCAGCCTTCGGCAGCGGCGGCGCTGTTCGCCAGTGCGCGTGGAGTGGTGAACACGCTGCGGCCGCTGGCAGACCTGGTGGGCCTTGGGTGGGCGGAGGTGGAACACGCGGTGCGGGCAGCCGCGGACGATGGTGCGCGGCTGCAGGTGCTGTGCGACTTCATCCGCCAGTGGGTTGCGCCGCCATCGCCCTGCGAGGCGCGGCGGCAACAGGCGCTGGCTTTGCTACATGCGGCCAACGACGATGCAAAAGACGCAGGCCAGCGTCTGGGCCTGAGCCAGAGGCAGTTTGAGCGGCGCTTTGTGGCGCACTGGGGCATGGCGCCCAAGCAGTTTCAGGTGATTGCACGGCTGAACAGCACGCTGGGGAGCGCGCTGGCCGCGCCCGGCGGCCCGGTGGTGGAACTGGCGGTGGACCAGGGCTACTACGACCAGTCGCACATGGCGCGTGATGTGCGCAGGCTGGCGGGCCAGCCGCTACAGGCCCTCGTGCAGGGCAGCCGCAGCTCGGTCACCGAACACTGGCCCCTGCAGGTGGGCGCACAGGCGCAGCTGGGTCAGCCGCCGGAGGGGTCTGCGTCCCTGCGCAGGCGTTGAGCCAGGTACAGCGGCATCACAAACGCGAGCCCGATACCAAAGCAGGCCGCGATGCAGGCCCAGCGCCACGCGCCCAGGCGGCGGTCGGCCGCCACCCAGGCTGAGAACGCCACGGCGGCCAGGTACGCATCGCAGGTGATGCCGGTGGTGAGCGCATTGGCAAAGGCATCGCGCCAGAAAACATCGGGCATCACGCTGCCACCGCCCAGAAAGTACAGGGTGTTGAAGTACCAGGGGATGGCCAGACCCAGGGCGGCCAGCAGAACAAGAAAAACGCGCAGCAGGGGTTGGTGGTGGTGCATCGGTGCATGCGGCCCCCAAAGAAAGAGAGAGGCCTGGGGTAGTGAATCAATGCACCGATTGAATCTGTGCAGCCCCCTCGCCGGCTAGGAAAAAAACGACATGCCCACCACAGGCCTGCACGCCATCAACAGCTGGCCGCCAGCCGCTTACTGCGCAGGCGGTAGCGACGTGACTGCGCCATCCACCGGCAGCTCCTGGCTGCCCTGGGGGCAGGGCTGGTCGGTGTAGGTGGTGCGGCCGTCCCGCACGCATTTGCGCGGCTGCGGCGCCACGGGCTGGGATGCGCCCGCCTGCGCGGGGCGGGCCTGCGTGGCAGCAGGGCGCTTGTCGGGTGGCAGGGACTCGGGCCCGGGGCGGGTGATCTTTTTCCAGGCCTGTTCGGTCCAGGGTCCGGCCTGGGGCAGCCACTGGTCGGCGGTCCACCACGCCGCTGCTGCGGTGGCCAGCAGCAGTGCGGCCAGAAGGGACCAGAGGGCTCGTTCGCGGGGGCTGCGCATGGGGTGGGCCTGCAGTGGGGTGGATGACCACCAAGCTTAAAACATCACAGTGCCCCACCCCACACCGTCACTGCTGCCTGCCTTGGGCCGCAGGGCGCCCGTAGCGCGCCGTGAGTGTGGCCTTGCCCAGGCTGTTGGCGTTGATCATGTAGCCCGCCAGCGCAGCGGTGGCGTCGGCAGGCAGGTCCAGGCGCGGCACCTTGAGTGCGTGCACGGTGAAGATGTAGCGGTGCGGCGCATCCCCCTCTGGCGGGCACGCCCCGCCCCAGGCGGCCACGCCGTAGTCGATGCGCACATGGCTGGCGCCTGCGGGCAGCTTGGCGCCGCCAGCAGCACCGGCGTCGGGCTGCAGCTCGGTGACGCTGGCGGGGATGTTCACCACCGACCAGTGCCACCAGCCCGCGCCTGTGGGTGCGTCAGGGTCATACACGGTGACGGCAAAGCTCTGCGTGCCTGCAGGCGCACCGTTCCAGCGCAGCGCGGGCGACTGGTTCTCACCTGCGCAGCCGAAGCCCTTGAACTCGAAACGCTGGGGCAAGGTGCCATCCGCCGCAAAGTCGGGGCTGCTGAGCGTGAACGCCTGGGCGTGGGCAGCCAATGCCAGGCCGATGGTGGCAAGCGCCGCGATGGAGGTAAAAGCGCGACGGGGGCGTGAAAGTGGGTGGCTCATCCAAAAAGCTCCTTGCAGTAGCGGTGTGAAACAAGGACTTGATGGTGCGGTGTGCCACGCCTTCGCACTGGCCCGGCGGCATCAAAGGCTGTGCGCTGTGCGTCAGCCGCAGTAATCAGGGCCTCAGTTGCGAGGGCGGAAAGCCAAAACGTTCGCGGAAGGCCGCGCTGAAGCGGCTGTGCGACTCGTAGCCGCAGCGCGCTGCGATTTCGGACACTTGCAGCGTGGAGCTTTGCAGCAGCACCAGCCCCGTCTCCAGCCGCACATCGCGCAGGCACTGGCTCACGGTTTCGCCCTCTTGTGCCAGGCGGCGCTGCAGGGTGCTGGCGCTGGTGGCAAAGGCAGCGGCGATACGCTCCACCGTCCAGTCAGCCTGCGGGCTGGGGCCCACCAGGCGGCGCACCCGGTCGGCCCAGCCCAGCTCGCCGGGCGGGGCGAAGACGATGCCTGCCTCGGCCAGCATCAGCAGCACCTCGAGCGCGCGGTGTTCGCGCAGCGCCTGCGAGCTGGCATCGCTCTCTAGCGCGGCCAGGGCACGCCGGTAACTGTCTTCAAATGCCGCATCGGCCGCCAGGCCCGCACAGCCCTGCACCGCAGACACGGCCGCAAACTGGCCGAACTGGCGGTGAAACTGCTCCACCAGTTCGGGCGCAAAACACAGCAGTCGCGCCACATAGCGGCCTTGCGGGGCGGGGTCGTTGACCACCTCCCACTGCGCGCCACGCGGCAGCACAAACACCCGCCCGCTGGGATAGCGGTGCGCCCCGCCCGGTGTGACCAGGTGCTTGGTGCCAGAGACCACCCAGCCCACCGAATCCATGCGCACCGTGACAGTGTGGATGCGGTGGTGCACCGTGGTGGCAATCTGCAACGACAGTGCGGGTTCGACCATCAATCTCTCCCTTGCGGCTCACGTTCCATCATCCGCCCGGCCCCGTGCTGGTTGAGGACGGGCTGCGCGCGGTGGCAGCTTGCAGTCAGCGGGTGCGCTCCCGCGTCACGTTCACGTCGATATCGCCAAACACGGTCACGCCGCTCGCGCCCTGGGGCTGCTGCTGGCTGGCCGGGTCGCTGGAGCGTGCGGAGCCTGTGGTGGTGCAACCCCCCAGCGCAGCGGCAACCGCGAGTGCCACCAGCGCGGTGCGGCAGACGCTGCCCGCCATCGACGCGATAGGCACCATGTTCAGCGGCTTCATCATTCGCCGCCCAGGTGGTTGCCCAGGATGCCCGCCAGCTCAAACATGCCCGCGCTGTCCTTGCCGAACACGGCGCGCAGCTTGTCATCGGCCACGATGGTGCGCTTGTCCTTGGGGTCTTGCAGGTTGTGGGCCTTGATGTATTCCCACATCTTCTTCACGGCCTCGGGGCGCGCCACCGGCTCGGTGCCGATCACGGCGGCCAGCGCTGCGCTGGGGGCCTTGCCTGCGGCGGCCTTGCGCGGGGCTTTGGCAGCCGTCGTTTTGGCTGCGGCCTTCTTTGCAGGGGTTTTTTTGGCGGTAGCGCTAGTGGCTTTTGCCTTGGTTGCTATTGTTTTAGAAGCGGCGCCCGGACGGGGTGGGAACTTGCTGGGTGCGAATTCAAAGTTGACCTTGCCCGCCTCCTTGTCCCACGCCAGGTGGGCCTTGAAGTTGCGGCGCGTGCGCATGCTCACGAACTTGTCGAGCAGGTCGGTCTTGCCGGTCTCCAGCAGCTTGTGCATCTGCTCGCGCTCCACGGGCTGCTGCAGGATGATCTTGCCGCTCTTGAAGGTGCAGCTGGGCGTGGGCTGCGCCGCGGTGGGCACGGCCTTGCTGCACACATAGTTGCTGCCGTGTTCGTGCACTTCCGATCCGCAGATGGGGCAAGGGCCGAGCGCGGCGTCTTCAAACTCCACGATCTCGCCGGACTCTTCGCCCTTCTTGTCGTCGCCGAAGTCGAACTCGAGCTTGTAGTTGTGCGCCTCTTCGTCGTACTTGATGACGATCTCGGAGGTGAAGGGCCAGCCCGCCTTGGAACGGAAGCCCTCCAGCGGGCCGATCTTCTTGTCCCGCAGCAGGGCATTGGCCTCTGCCGTCTCGAACGTGCGGCCTGCGGGTGATTTGCCAAAGCTGAATCCACAAGGCTCCGCGCCCGCCTTGCCCACACAGGCAAAGCGGCGGTAGTTTTCCTTCACCACACCGCCGCAGTTGGGGCAGGGCGATTCAAGTGTGGCGTAGTCGCCGGGGATAGTGTCGCGGTCGTATTCCTTGGCCTTCTTGACCATGCGCTCGGTCATGGCGGCGATCTCGGCCATGAAGGCTTCGCGGCTCAGTTGGCCCTTTTCCATTTGCGAGAGCTTGTACTCCCACTCGCCGGTCAGGTCGGCACGGCAGAGTTCTTCCACTTCCAGCCCGCGCAGCAGCGTCATGAGCTGGAAGGCCTTGGCCGTGGGGATGATTTCGCGGCCCTCGCGCAGCATGTACTTTTCGGTCAGCAGGCCTTCGATGATGGCCGCGCGTGTGGCTGGGGTGCCCAGGCCTTTTTCCTGCATGGCTTCGCGCAGTTCGTCGTCGTCGATCTGCTTGCCCGCGCTTTCCATGGCGCCCAGCAGCGTGGCTTCGGAGTAGCGGGCGGGGGGCTTGGTCTTGAGGCCCTTGGGGTCGGCGGCCAGGGTGTTGACGCTCTCGCCAGGCTTCACCGGCACCAGGTTCTGGCCCTTGTCGCCGTCCTTGCCGCCTTCCACTTCGTCGGCGGCTTCCTTGCCGTAGATGGCCAGCCAGCCCGGCTTGACCAGCACCTTGCCTTCGGTCTTGAAGCTGTGCGGGGCCACGGTGCTGATGCGCGTGGTCACCGTGTATTCAGCGCTGGGGAAGAACACCGCCATGAAGCGGCGCACGACCAGGTCGTACAGCTTTTGCTCGGCTTCGCTCAGGCCGCTCGGTGCCTGCAGCGTGGGGATGATGGCAAAGTGATCGCTGACCTTGCTGTTGTCGAAGATGCGCTTGGACGGGCGCACGTAGTTGTTGTTCAGTGCCGTGAGCGCGTGGGGCGCCAGGTGCCGCATGCCGCTGTCGGCCAGCATTTCAAAGGTCTGCTTGGCCACCGGCAAATAGTCTTCCGGCAGCGCGCGCGAGTCGGTACGTGGGTAGGTCAGGGCCTTGTGGCGCTCGTACAGGCTTTGCGCCAGGGCCAGCGTGGTCTTGGCCGAGAAGCCGAACTTGCCGTTGGCCTCGCGCTGCAGGCTGGTCAGGTCGAACAGCAGGGGCGACGCCTGGGTGGTGGGCTTGCTCTCTTCCGTGACCGTGGCCTGCTTGCCGCGCACAGCGTTGGCTATTGACTGTGCCTCGGCGGCGGACCACACACGGTCCGCGCGCATTTCCACATCCTCGCCCTTCTTCCACTTGGGGTCGAACCACTTGGCGGGGTACTCGCCGGCTTCCGCGCCAAAGGTGGCGTGGATTTCCCAATAGTCGCGGCTCACGAACTTGCGGATCTTTTCCTCGCGCTCCACCACCAGCGACAGCGTGGGCGTCTGCACCCGGCCCACGGTGGTCAGGAAGAACCCACCATCGCGCGAGTTGAACGCCGTCATGGCCCGCGTGCCATTGATGCCCACCAGCCAGTCGGCCTCGGAGCGGCTGCGGGCCGCGCTGGCCAGGCCCGCCATCTGCTGCTCGGTGCGCAGCGCATCAAAGCCGTCGCGGATGGCCTGGGGCGTCATGGACTGCAGCCACAGGCGCTTGACCGGTTTGCCCAGGGGCTTGGCGCCACCGGCGTACTGTTCGATCAGGCGGAAGATCAGCTCCCCCTCGCGGCCCGCGTCGCAGGCGTTGATGAGCTGTGTCACGTCCTTGCGCTTGGCCTGCTTGACCACCGCGTTCAGGCGGCTCTTGGTCTTGTCCACGGGCTTCAGGTCAAAGTACGGCGGGATCACAGGCAGGTGCGCAAAGCTCCACTTGCCGCGCTTCACGTCAAACTGCTCGGGGGCCTGGATCTCCACCAGGTGGCCCACGGCGCTGGTGACTACATAGCGGTCGTTCTCGAAGTGGTCTTCGTGCTTCTCGAACTTGCCCGCCACGGGGGTCAGCGCGCGCACGATGTCTTGCGCCACCGAGGGTTTCTCTGCAATTACCAGGGTCTTGGTCATTTTTTGGTTTCTCGCCAGTCTGGCTGTCCGGCATCCGGCCGGTCGCTTCTACAATTCGTTGCCTCACGCGTACACGCGCACGCGCATGTGTGCATATTCAAGTTAACAGAGTTTTTGCCATGCCCCGCACCGCACCGCCTGCAACCCCGACCCCCGCGCAGGGCCGTCGCATCCAGACCCGGCGTTCGGGCGTGCACGGCAAGGGCGTTTTTGCCGTGCAGGATATTGCAGAGGGCGAAGTCCTTGTCGAATACACGGGTGAAGTGATCGGCTGGCAGGAGGCGCAGGACCGGCACCCGCACGACCCCTTGCAGCCCAACCACACGTTCTACTTCCATGTGGATGAAGATCACGTGATCGATGCAAAGTTCGGTGGCAATTCGTCGCGCTGGATCAACCACAGCTGCAACCCCAACTGTTATGCCGACGAGCGGGACGGCCGCATTTTCATCACCGCGCTGCGCAACATCAAGGCGGGCGAAGAGCTGAACTACGACTACGGCCTGATCATTGAAGAGCGCTACACCCCGAAGCTCAAGGCCGAATACCCCTGCTGGTGTGGCAGCCCCAACTGCCGGGGCACGCTGCTGGCGCCCAAGCGCGGCTGGGCACCTCCCGTGCCGCTGCCGCCGTCCAAACCTTCCGCCAAGGCCGCCAAAAAGGCCCGGCGATGAATGCCCCCATCCGCTGGCCTGCCGAGGCCGTCTGGGAAGCGGTGTCACCGCTGTTACCGGGCTTTACCGTCGAGGTGCTGCCCACCATCGACTCCACCAATACCGAGTTGATGCGCCGTGCGCGCAACGGCCAGTGCGATCCCACCCTGCTGGTGGCCGAGCAGCAGACTGCCGGGCGCGGGCGGCTGGGGCGGGTGTGGCAAAGCGATGTGGGGGCTTCTCTCATGATGTCCTTGGGCCTGCCGCTGGCTCCCCAGGATTGGTCCGGCCTGTCGCTCGCCGTGGGGGTGAGCGTGGCCGAAAGCCTGCAGCCCGTGCTGCCTGCCCTGGGGGCGGGGCAGCCTGCGCGCGTGGGGCTCAAGTGGCCCAACGACCTCTGGCTGGGCGGCGCCGCGGGCGACCGCAAGCTGGGCGGCATCCTGGTGGAAACGGCCAGTTTTGTGGCGCCCCAGACTGCGCCCTCGCAGGCCAGCACCAGCACAAGCACCGCGCGCTACGTGGTGGTGGGCATTGGCATCAACGTGCTGCCCCGCAGCCCCGAGGGCATGAGCATGCCCCCCGGCAGCCTGCAGGATGTGGAGCCGGGCCTGGACGCACCCACCGCCCTGCTGCGCATCGTGCCGCCACTGGTGGCCATGCTGCAGTCGTTTGCGGGCTATGGGTTTGCGCCCATGCAGCCCCGCTTTGCGGCACGTGATGTGCTGCAGGGCCGCGCGGTGACGCTGAGCGACGGCCACACCGGCACCGCGCATGGCGTGGGCGATGACGGTGCGCTGCTGGTGCACACAGCCGGTGGCATGCAGGCCATCACCAGTTCTGAAATCAGCGTC
>NZ_JBWKYJ010000105.1:0-11735 GCF_059423685.1 Acidovorax sp. GW460-11-11-14-LB4
GTCGTGGTGGGCATGGGGCGATTGTCCACGCAGCGCAGCGTCCACACCCCCTTCGGGTTTACACCTAAACAAATGCGTTAGACATAAACAAACTTCTTGCCTAACATCAACGCATTCCGTTTAGATAAACGCATTCACCATTAACAAATCATCACCATGAGCACCGTCAAAACTTTTGCCTCCGCCGCCGACCTCGAAGTGAAGAAGGTGAGCTTCGACAAGCTCTCCGACCACGCCTATGCCTACACGGCCGAGGGCGACCCCAACACCGGCATCATCATTGGCGACGACGCGGTGATGGTCATCGACACCCAGGCCACGCCCGTGATGGCGCAGGACGTGATCCGCCGCATCCGCGAGGTGACGGACAAGCCCATCCAATACGTGCTGCTCTCCCACTACCACGCCGTGCGCGTGCTGGGGGCCAGCGCTTACGGTGCCGAGCACATCATTGCCAGCGAGGACACGCGCGACCTGATCGTGGAGCGCGGCCAGTTCGACAAGGACAGCGAGATCGGCCGCTTTCCGCGCCTGTTCCAGAACGTGGAGAGCGTGCCCGACGGCCTGACCTGGCCCACCATGACCTTCAACCAAAAGATGACCCTGTGGCTGGGCAAGCTGGAGGTGCAGATCCTGCAGCTGGGCCGGGGCCACACCAAGGGCGACACGGTGGCCTGGCTGCCGCAGGAAAAGATCCTGTTCAGCGGCGACCTGGTGGAGTTCGACGCCACGCCGTATGCGGGCGATGCGTACTTCCAGGACTGGCCCCAGACGCTGGACAACATCGCCGCGCTGAAGCCCGAAAAGCTCGTGCCCGGCCGGGGCGCCGCGCTACAGACGCCCGAGCAGGTGCAGGCAGGCCTGGCGGGCACACGCGCCTTCATCAGCGACCTGTACGAGAGCGTGAAGGCCAGTGCGGCAAAGGGTGAAGACCTGCGCAAGGTGTACGAAGCCACGTTTGCCAAGCTGCAGCCCAAGTACGGCCACTGGGTGATCTTCAACCACTGCATGCCGTTTGACGTGACCCGTGCCTACGACGAGGCCACGCAGTACCCCGACCCACGCATCTGGACCGCCGAGCGCGACATCCAGATGTGGAAGGCGTTAGAAGGCTGAGCTGCCGAGGTTGGAGGAGACAAAAACATGAACCCCAGAGACATTCCCGCCGAAGCCTTCCACGCCAGCGGTGCCGAGGTGCAGGCCCTCGATTTTGGTTATGTGCGCTCGCCCGATCAGGACCGCACGACGCCTGCGCAGCACCCTGTCGTGGTCATCGGCGCAGGTCCCGTGGGCCTGTCACTCGCCATCGACCTGGCCCAGCGCGGACAGCGTGTGGTGGTGCTGGACAACGACCACAAGCTCTCCATCGGCTCGCGCGCCATCTGCTTTGCCAAGCGCACGCTCGAAATCTGGGACCGCCTGGGCGTGGGCCAGCACATGGTGGACAAGGGCGTGTCGTGGAACCTGGGCAAGGTGTTCCTCAAAGACGAGCAGCTCTATGAGTTCAACCTGCTGCCCGAAGAGGGCCACGAGCGCCCCGCGTTCATCAACCTGCAGCAGTACTACGCCGAGGCCTACCTGGTAGAGCGTGCGCTGCAGTTGCCGGGCATCGACATCCGCTGGCACAACAAGGTGACGGCCGTGCAAAGCCGCGCGGACGGCGCACTGCTGAGCATCGACACGCCCGAGGGCGCTTACCAGATCGACGCGCAATGGCTGGTGGCCTGCGACGGCGCGCGCTCGCCCACGCGGCAGATGCTGGGGCTGGAGAGCAAGGGGCGCATTTTTCAGGACCGCTTCCTGATCGCCGACGTGAAGCTGGCGGATGAGGCGAACTTCCCCACCGAGCGCTGGTTCTGGTTCGACCCGCCCTTTCACCCGGGCCAGAGCGTGCTGCTGCACCGCCAGCCCGACAACGTGTGGCGCATCGACTTCCAGCTGGGCTGGGACGCCGACCCCGAGGAAGAAAAGAAGCCCGAAAACATCATCCCGCGCGTGAAGGCGCTGCTGGGTGCGGATGCACAGTTTGAGCTGGACTGGGCCAGCGTCTACACCTTTGCCTGCCTGCGCATGGACCAGTTCGTGCACGGCCGCGTCGTCTTCGCGGGCGACAGCGCCCACGGCGTTTCGCCCTTTGGCGCACGGGGTGCCAATAGCGGCGTGCAGGACGCGGAGAACCTGGCCTGGAAGCTCGATTGGGTGCTCCAGGGCCGCGCCAGCCCCGCGCTGGTGAGCACCTATGGCCCCGAGCGTGAATACGCGGCCGATGAGAACCTGTGCAACTCCACCCGCGCCACCGACTTCATCACGCCCAAGAGCGAGGTGAGCCGCCTGTTCCGCGACGCGGCACTGCACCTGGCACGCGAACATGCGTTTGCGCGGCGCATCGTCAACAGCGGCCGCCTGTCGGTACCGGCCACGCTGCATGCATCGCCATTGAACACGCCCGACACCGATGCGTTTGCGGGTACGCAGGTGCCCGGCGCCGTGCTGCTGGATGCGCCGTTGACAAAGCAAAGCCAGCCCACCTGGCTGCTGCGCGAGCTGGGGCCGGACTTCACGCTGCTGGTGTTTGGCCCGGCCCCTGCCTGGGCCTATGGCCTGCCCGATGTGAAGGTGCTGCAGATCGGCATCGACGTGATCGACCACCAGGCCCTGGCCGCACAGCGGCTGGATGCGCTGCCGCGCACCGTGTACCTGGTGCGGCCCGACCAGCATGTGTGCGCACGCTGGCGCACGCCCACCGAAGCGGCCGTGCGCAGCGCGCTGGCCCGTGCCACGGCCGCAGCCGTCTGACCAGGAAGACGACTAAGAACATGCCCATGCTGAACACCCAACCGAACCTGCAGGCCTGCGACGACTTCTATGAAGCGCTGATTGCCGCGCACCAGGGCCTGTCCACGCCCGAGAGCCACGCCATGAACGCACGCCTGGTGCTGCTGCTGGCCAACCACATCGGCGACCAGTCCACGCTGCAGCACGCGCTGCAACTGGCGCGCGGCAGTGCCGTGCCCACGGCCGACCGGCGCACCACCCCGGCCATCACGCCCGTGGTGCCCACCCACGCGGTGGCGGCCTAGCCCGCACCTTTTCACCTGGCACTTCAGCACCGCGCAGACGGTGCGGGGTCCGACCCGCCTTGAACTTTGACCACTACGGAGACAACACCACCATGCAGCGCAAATATTTCCTCGCCACCCTTGCGGGCCTGGCACTGGCCACCACACTGCCCCTGGCCCACGCCCAGGATTCCAAGCCACTCGAATGGGTGGTGGGCTACGCGGCGGGCGGCGGCTCGGACATCGTGGCGCGCACCATTGCCGAATCCATGTCGGCCACGCTGGGCCGCCCCATCATCATCAACAACAAGCCCGGCGCGGGCACCAACATCGCCGCAGAGTACGCCGCGCGCAACAAGGACTACGGCAACCTGATGTTCTCGGCCGACTTCGCCACCCTGGCGGCCAACCCGTTCCTGTTCAGCAAGCTGGCCTACAACGCCGAAAAGGACTTCCAGCCCGTAGGGCTGCTGGTGCGCTTCCCGATGTTCCTGGTGGTATCCAACAGCGTGCCGGCCAAGAACCTCAAGGAGTTCATGGCCTGGGCCAAGGGCCAGGCCGATGGCGTGAACTGGGCCTCGGCCGGGCCGGGCAGCCCGCACCACCTGGTGGGCGAGTTGTTCCGCGAGCAGAGCGGTCTCAAGCTCACGCATGTGCCCTATCGCGGCGCAGCACCGGCCATTCAGGACGTGATTGGCGGCCAGGTGTCCGCGATGTGGATCGACAGTGCCACGGTGTACCCGTTCCTCGCGGGCAACAAGGTGCGCGCCATTGGCGTCGCCAGCCCCCAGCGCGTGGCGACCATGCCCGATGTGCCCACGATTTCCGAACAAGGCTTGCAGGGGTTTGAAGGCTTTGCGTGGCAAGGCCTGGTGGTGCCCACCGGCGCACCGGCCGATGTGGTGGCCAGCTTCAGCAAGGCACTGCAGACGGCCCTGGCCGACACGCGCACCAAGGCGCGCCTGCAGGCCCTGGGCGTGGAGCCCATGCCCGGCACCGCTGCCCAGATGGGCAGCTTTGCGCGCGCCGAGCGGGAGAAGTGGGGCCGCGTCATCACCAAGGTGGGTGTCAAGCTGGATTGAGCCCCCTGAGCGGCTGCGCCGCTTCCCCTCAGGGGGACGCCACCCGTGGCCTGGCGAAGCCAGTTCCACGGTGGCACTGGCGATGGCCGCTCGCCAGTATCGCCGCCTGTGGACTTTAGGCTCTGCCGAGCCTCGCGCCTCGGAAAGTGGGTAGCGCCGATTCGCACGCTACGCAGCGGCTGATCGGCAGCGTGCCAGCCGGCGCTTGCGGTGCAGCGCGGGGGCCAGCCATAGCAACTGCACGGTGGCGTAGCCCAGTGCTGCGAGCAGCAGCCCCAGGGTGGGCAGGCCAATCAGCAGCGGCGCGCCCAGTGCCTGCATCCAGGTGCCCAGGGCCTGCACCGTGAACTCCCCGCCCGGCGCCACGCTGCTCCAGGCGGGCAGCGTCTGCGCGCCGGGCATCACCAGCGCCCCGAGGTAGAAGGCCATGACATACAGCGGCACCGTGGTGAGCGGGTTGGTATAGAAGGTGGCCACGCCCCCAGCCACCACGTTGCCGCGCAGCCAGGCGCACACCAGCAGCGTGCCCGGGATCTGCAGCGGCCCGGGGATCAGGCCGCAGAACATGCCCGCCGCTACCCCGCGCGCCAGCGGCTGGCGCTGAAAGCGGAACAGCGCACGCCGCTCCAGCCAGGGCTGGAACTGCGCGAGCCAGCTGCGGTCCAGCAGCTGGCGGGCCCGGGGCTCCAGCGCGCGCAGCCAGCGGCGCAAGCGACACAGCGGCTGCATCATGCGACGAAGGCTACCGCAGTGCCGGCGCCCCACAAGGCGGTGAGGCCCATCAGAAGGTTCACGTCGCGCGGCTCGTTCTCAGCGTGGTAGGCCATGGCAGTGGCCCCTACCAGTCCCAACAACATGCACAGCATCACCGATTCGATCAGATCCATGGTTGTGGTCTCCAGGTTCGGCAGCGATCAGGCCTTGGGGGGCAGTGCGGGTGGGGCGCCCTTGGCGGCCTCGCCCGAATTGCGCAGCGACAGGAAGATCGACCCGGCGATCAGCGTGGCCGTGACCAGCAAGGCATAGCCAATCGGAATCTTCACAAAGTCGATGAGCAACATCTTGCCGCCGATGAAAACCAGGACCAGTGCCAGGCCGTAGGCCAGCAGGTGGAAACGGTCGGCCAGGTCTGCCAGCAGGAAGTACAGCGCACGCAGACCCAGGATGGCAAAGATGTTGGCCGTGAGCACGATGAACGGGTCGCTGGTGATGGCGAAGATCGCCGGGATGCTGTCCACCGCAAAGATGATGTCGGTCGTGCCGATCAGGATCAGCACCACGAACAGCGGGGTGTAGTGCTTGACGCCGTTGATCAGGGTCGAGAGCTTTTCGCCGTCGAACTGGTCGGTGATGCGGATGCGCTTTTTCAGGAACCTGAGCACCGGGTTGGTGGCGATGTCAGGCTCCTGCCCGGCGGCAAACCACATCTTCACGCCCGTGACGACCAGGAACGCACCGAACACATACAGCAGCCAGTGGAAGGTGGCCAGCAGCCAGGCGCCTGCCAGGATGAGCAGCGTGCGCAGCACGATGGCGCCGATGATGCCGATGATGAGCGCGCGCTTTTGGTACTGCGGCGGCACGGCAAAGTAGCTGAACAGCATCAGGAAGACGAAGATGTTGTCCACCGACAGGCTCTTCTCCACCAGGTAGCCGGTAATGAACTGCATGGACACCGTGTTGGCGATCTCGCGCCCCTGGCTGCTGTCCAGGTACCACCACAGGATGGCCACAAACACAAAGGCCAGCGAGAACCACAACAGGCTCCAGCGCGCGGCCTCGCCCATGGTGACCTTGTGCGCGCCCTGGCGCTCCATGACCAGCAGGTCCACGCCTATGGCGATGACCACGAAGACGGCAAATCCCGCCCACATCCACCACGTTCCGATTGTTTCCATCGAGTTTCTCCAAAGATGCCCTCACACGCCCAGGCACGCCGGACGCCCAAGCCCCGGACTGTAGGGGCTGGGGTACTTCTTTAAAACCTGTGATCACAGTAGTATTGGTTCGGTTTTTACGAACCAAAGACTTTTTTAACGGCCCCACCGCAAAGAGATCATGAGCCAGAGCTTCAACTACCGCCATCTTTTCTACTTCTGGGTGGTGGCCAAGGAGGGCGGCATCGCCCGCGCCGCCGAGCGGCTGGACATGGCCGTGCAGACCATCAGCGCCCAGGTGCGCGAGCTGGAAAAGTCGCTGGGCGTGAGCCTGCTGCGCACCGAGGGCCGCAACCTGGTGCTGACCGACGCAGGCGTGGCCGCGCTGCATGAGGCCGACCACATTTTTGCGCTGGGCGAATTGCTGCCCGTGCGCGTGCGCGAGGCCGCCAGCGGCCAGACGTTGCGGCTGAACCTGGGCATCTCCGACGGCATTGCCAAGCTGGCCGTGCACCGGCTGCTGACGCCCGTGCTGGACGAGCCGCACCTGCGCCTGCTGTGCCATGAGGGCGAGTTCCAGCCCCTGTTGGGCGAGCTGGCGCTGCACAAGCTCGATGCCGTGCTGGCCGACCGCGCCGCGCCGCCCAACCCCGCCCTGCGCACCACCAGCCAGCTGCTGGGCACGAGCGCCATTGCCTGGTATGCGCCCCCGCTGTGGGCCGAGGCGGCGGCCCACAACTTCCCGCACAGCCTGGCTGTGGTGCCCGTGCTGCTGCCCACCGACCACGCCGCGATGCGCGCACGCATCGACCACTGGCTGGAGCGCGAGCGCATCCGCCCGCGCATTGCCGGGGAGTTTGAAGACAGCGCCCTCCTGAGCACCTTTGCCGCCACCGGCATGGGCGTGATGCCCGCGCCGGTCTCGCTGGGCGAGCACCTGGCCCAGACCCACGGGCTGGTGCAGGTGGGTACCGCACCCGACGTGCAGGAGCAGTTCCACCTGATCTACAGCGCCCGCAAGGTGATGCACCCGCTGCTCACGCGGCTGCTGGAGGCGGGCCAGGGCGGAATGCTATTGAATTAATAGCTACCAGCACATACCGATCTATCGCTTGGGGCCCAAAAGACGCAAAAATTTGGCGCAATGCCCTCGCAGGCCCCGTCAGTCGCGCCCGGCCCGCTCGATGTGCTGCGCCGCCGATGCCGGGTCGGAAAAGCACAGTTCGTGGCTGCCCGGGCACTCCACCAGGCGGAACAAGCCCAGCCGCTCCGACAGGCGCGGGTGCCACGGCAGGCTGTGGGGCAGCGCGGTGTCCTGCTGCGCGTTGAGGTAGCTCTTGCCCACCTCCAGCGCGGCCAGCGGCACGGGCAGCTGCGCCGGTTCGGTGAAGGTGCGGTAGGGATGAGGGTTGAGCAGCGCATAGGTGCTTTGCGCCAGGGCCTCGTCGGCATCGTTGATGAAGGCCTCGCGCCAGATGGGGTACGGCAGCAACACGGCATTGCCGCTGCTGGCCGCGACCTGGTCGAACAGCGCGCGGTAGTGGGGTGGCACCAGGTCGTTCAGGCATTCGCCTGGCTGCGGCACAAAAGCGTTCCAGTACACCAGACGGCGGATGCGCCCAGGCAAGCGCGCGGGCATGTGGCTGATGACCATGCCGCCATAGCTGTGGCCCACCAGGCGCACATCGGTCAGGCCCTGGCTGTCGATGAAGGCCGCCAGCGAATCCACCGCGTCGGCGAGACCCGTGGCCGCGCGGTCGTCGCCGGGGTTGTTGCCCGCGAGCGTGGGGCAGTGCACGGTGTGGCCGCGCGCGCGCAGGTGCGTGGCGGTGGCTTCCATTTCGGCACCGGTGTGCCATGCGCCATGGACCAGGACATAGGTATCCGGCATGTGTGTCTCCTTGGGGTTGGTGTTGCAGGACCGGGCGATCCGCCCTGCCGCTACCTTAGAAACACTGGGCGGTGCTGAATGGCCTGTGCGTGCCAGCTGGCTGTGCTGGGTGTGCCAAAAGCTCCACCGCCGTGCAGCACGGCAAGGCGAAACCACAACGACTCGGAGGATGGGGAGACGGAATCAGCCGCCGCGCCGCCACTGCGCGGGCGACATACCCATGGCGCGCTGGAAGGCGCGTGCGAAATGCGAGGGGTCGGCAAAGCCGCAGCGCCGCCCGATCTCGGCCACGGCCACATGGGCCAGTTGGGGGCGGCGCAGCAACTCGCCCGCCCGCGCCAGGCGCAGTTCGCGCAATGTGCCCGCAAAGGTGTGGCCCTGTGCCGCAAACGCCCGGTGCAGGGTGCGCAGCGACACACCCGCCTCCTGCGCCAGCGCCGGGGCCGAGAGGCCCGGCTGGTCGATGCGCGCCCGGATCAGCGCACACAGATGGGCATGCAGGCTGCGCGCCGCCGTGGGTGCCGGTGGCTGGGGCAGCTCCAGCGCCGCGCACAGCAGCGCGCCCAGGTGGTCGGACAGCAACGCAGGCGGCAAGGCCTGCGCCGAGGCCGGGTCACGTGCCAGCTGCACGGCCAGCGCCCCCAGGCTCTGGCCCCATCCCTGGTCGCGCCAGGCCACGCGCGGGCCGGGCGCCTCAGCCTGTTGCAGCCACTGGCCCACCCAGGCGCGCGGCAGCTGCAGCGACACACAGTGCACACCTTCGGGAAAGTGCAGTTCGTAAGGCCGAGCCGAATCCAGCAGCACCACATCGCCCGGGCGCAGGTGGGCCACATGGCCATCCTGGCGCACATGCCAGGCGGTCTCGGCCTGGCCGATCAGGTAGAAGGGCAGCTGGCGGCTGCGCGCAATGCCGGCGGGTGTGCGAAACACATCCTGGGTGGAGGCCCGCACGCGGTTGATGGACAGCGTCTCCACCGGCAGGCTTTGCAGCTCCCCGCCGAACAGCGGCGCCTCGCGGGAGCTGCAATCCATCTCCAGAAACGCCTCGCAGATCGCACCCACCCAGTAGTCCAGGCGCGCAGGCTGTGCCACCACGTCAGTGGTCCACTGGCGCAGAGCAGCGGGGGACGAAGGCGCGGAGGCGACGGCGGGCATGGAGCCCAATCTACCGGCAAGCGGGCCGGGCAGGCAACAGGGCAAGCCCTCCCGCCCACACTCCTGACGACCTGCCCGCCAGGCTCAGCGCTGCGGCATGTCCTTCACTGAGTACCCCAGGCTCACCGTGGCATCGTCAGGAATAGCGGGCATGGACACATTCCACGCCTCCCACGCGGCGCGCATGGTCTGCAGGCGTTCGGGCTCCACGGGCGCGCGGTTGGCGCGCTCACGTTCATCGTCGGCCAGGTTGAACAGGTAGTCGTTGCCATCCACGCGCAGGTACTTCCACACGCCCTGGCGCATGGCGCGCTGGCCCCGGTGGTTCATGCGCCAGAACAGCGGGGGCTCATCGATCACGTTGGCATCGCGCAGCAGCGGCATCAGCGAGCGGCCGTCCAGTGGGTAGTCCGCATGTGCAGCTGCCCCGGCAGCTTCGAGCATGGTGGCGGACCAGTCCATGGTCATGCAGGTCTGCGCGCTCACGCCGCCGGGGGCGATCACCGCAGGCCAGTGCGCGATCCAGGGCACGCGGATGCCGCCTTCGGTCAGGTCCATCTTGCCGCCGACCAGCGGCCAGTTGTCCGAGAAGCGCTCGCCACCGTTGTCGCTGGTGAACACCACCATCGTGTCGCGCGCCAGGCCCTTTGCCTCCAGCAGCGCCATGATGCGGCCGATGCCCTCGTCCATGTGGTGGATCATGCGGCGGTAGGTCTCGATGTTGCCGCCGTGCAGGTGGAACAGGTTGCCCTTGACCTCCTGCGCCAGCGCCTCGTCGTCGCGGGTCTCCCAGGGCCAGTGGGGCGCGGTGTAGTGCAGGCTCAGGAAGAACGGCGTGCCCGCCTGCGCGCCCGGCGCCATGCGCTGCACATAGTCGAGCGCGTGGTCGGTGATGAGGTCGGTGAGGTAGCCGTCCTGCTGCTTTTCCTCCTCGCCCAGGTACAGGTCGTGCGTGCCGTTGGAACTGCAGTGGGTGAAGTAGTCCACCCCGCCCGACATGGGCCCGAAGAACTCTTCGTAGCCCGAGCGCAGCGGCCCGAACGCGGGCGGGTAGCCCAGGTGCCACTTGCCCATCAGCGCCGTGCGGTAGCCCGATGCGCGCAGTAGCGACGGCAGCGTGGGGTGCTCGGGCGGCAGACCCAGCGTGGTGCTGCCCCGGCTCTTGCTGTTGATGGGCTCCTCGGCAGCGCCGCGCAGGCGGTACTGGTAGCGCGCCGTCATCAACGCAAAGCGCGTGGGCGAGCAGACGGGCGAATTGGAATAGCCCTGCGTGAGCTTGAGGCCATTGGCCGCCAGCTGGTCAAGCACCGGCGACACGGGGCCAAACGCCGCGTCGCGCCCACCGTAGCAGCCCAGGTCGGCATAGCCGAGGTCGTCGGCGACGATGAAGATGATGTTCGGGCGGGGTGGTAGGGTCATCTCGAAATCCAGTTTCACTCAACATGGCGCGCAGTCTTCGCGACAGGCGCGGCCGAGGCGGGGGCGGCAAGCAAGGGCCGCCCCGCAGCGAGGCCGCCGTCCCCCTCCGGGGGAAGCGGCGCAGCCGCTCAGGGGGGCTTCCTTGCTATGGTTTGAAGCCCGAGCGCTGCACGACCGGCGCCCATTGCGCGCGGTAGGCCTTGAGCATGGCCTCGGTTTGCGCCATGGTCGCTACCACGGGCTCCATCTTGGCGGTCTCGAACTTGCGCTGCGTGTCCGGATCTTTCATCACCTCCACGATCAAACCGGACAAACGTTCGGCCTGGGCCTTGGGCATGCTCATCGGGGCAAAGAAGGTGTTCCAGCCGGTGGCGGCCAGGTCCATGCCGCTTTCCTTGAAGGTGGGAATCTTTGCATCGAGCGGGCTGCGCTTGGCGCTCGACACGGCCAGGATGCGGATCTTGCCGGCCTCGTGCTGGGGCAGCAGGCTGTCAAACGTGTCGAACGCCACGGGCACCTGGCCGCCCAGCAGGTCGTTGAGCAGCGGCGCGGAGCCCCGGTAGCCCACCACCTCGGCGCGCACCTTGGCGGCGTCGCCCACCATCAGGCCAAAAAAGTGCGGCAGGCTGCCCGTGGCAGGCACGCCGAAGTTGGCCTTGTCGGGGTTGGCGCGCAGCCACGCCATGAGGTGCGGCAGTTCCTTGACCGGCACGGCACTGCCCACGGCCACGCCAAATTCATAGCTGTTGACATGGCTCACGGGGCGGAAGTCGCGCTCCGGGTCGTAGCCCGCATCGGGGAACACCAGGGGTGCCACCAGCATCACGGCGGGGTTGGCCAGCAGCAGCGTGGGCTGGTTGGCGGGCGCGGCTTTGACAGCCTGGGCCGACAGGCGGCCGCCCGCGCCGGTCTTGTTCTCCACGATCACGGGCGTACCGAGCTTGCTGCCCAGCTTGTCGGCCACGATGCGGGCCACGCGGTCGGTCGCGCCGCCGGGGGCGTAGCCCACCACGATGCGCAGCGGGGTGTCCTGGGCATGCGCCAGGGTGGCGCACAGGGCCAGCACGGCGGTCAGGGCAGAGGTGGCAAGGGGTTTCCACATGATCGGTTTCTCCAGCGTGGGCAGACGGGCCCGGCAGCAGGGCTGCCCGGGTTGATGGGCGCAATGTATTGGGCACACAATCAATTGATCTAATCAATCATCGCCCGGATATACCCTGATGCCCGCGCCTGCACCGGCCCCCCACCCACC
>NZ_JBWKYJ010000106.1:0-11726 GCF_059423685.1 Acidovorax sp. GW460-11-11-14-LB4
GGACGTGGGTGGCCGGGGTGTTGGGGATGTGCATGGTGGGCTCCTCAGCCGGTGTGGGTGGTGTGTGGGTTGGTGGTCGTCAAGGCGCCCGCGTCGAGCAGGCTGGTCATCAGGGCGGCAAAGTCGGTCGCCGGGTCGGCCTCCAGGGCGCGGGTGGCGGCAGTCTCCAGCGGCAGGCCTTGGGCGCAGGCGTCCAGAAGCGCCACGCCGGCGCGGGAAAGGGGCCGCCATATCACTTCCGCATGGGGCCGGGTGAGCAGTGCGCCGTCGCCGTGCCAGTCCAAGGCCTCGGGCAGGGCCAGGCCCTCGCGGTGGCTGTGCCACAGGGCGTAGGCGGGATGTTCTTCGCACCAGGACCAATGTGCGGCGGGGTGCGGCTGCAGTGATGCGTGGGGCAAGGTGTCAGGGGCCTGCTGTGCCAGCCATTGGCGGTCCACGGCGGTGGCGTCTGCCGCCAGATGGCATGCGGTCCAGCAGCGGTCCAGGTGCGCCACGGCGCTCAGGTAGGGCAGTTCGGCCGCCGGTGCAAAACCGGCCAGAAAGTCGGCAAACCCCGCGCCATAGTCCACCAGCAGGCCGTCACGCGGCGGCTGCGCGCGGGCAAACACCGCCGCAGCGGCGCGGAACCAGTCTTCGCCCACCAGCTGGCACACCGTGGGGTAATTGGCCTGCAGCGCATCGATGCAGCCCTTGAGCACGGTGTTGCGGTACACGGCAAAACCGGGCTGAGCTTCCAATGCGGACAGCCACGGTGCATCTGCAGCATGGCCGAGCAGCGCGGCAGAGAAGCCATCCTGAAAGGTGCTCAGCGGCATACAACCTCCCGGGGCTGTGCATGGGCGAGCGCGCGGTGGGCCTGCTCCCGCTCGGCCAGCAGTTCATTGAAGGTAGGCAACTGGTCGTCGCGTTCGATCAGGGTGGGCACGGGGCCGGTGCGCGCCATCACCTGCTCGTACAGCGCCCACACCGCTGGCGCGATGGGCGCATCGTGGCTATCGATCAGCAGAGCATTGCCATGCATCGGGTCGGCATGGTGGCCTGCCAGGTGGATCTCTGCCACGGCGTGCAGGGGGAAAGCTTCGAGGTAGGCTTGCGCGCTAAATCCCAGGTTGTTGGCGCTGATGTACACGTTGTTCACGTCCAGCAGCAGTGTGCAACCAGTGCGCAGCACCAGCTCTGCCAGGAAATCGGTTTCCGCCCAGTCGTGGCCGTCGATGTGCAGGTAATGCGTGGGGTTCTCGATGGCGATGGGGCGCTGCAGCACATCCTGCGTGCGGGCGATGTTGCCGGCGATGCGGTGCAGTGCCGCGTGCGTGCGTGGAAACGGCAACAGGTCGGGCAGGTATTGCCCGCGCCAGGTGGACCAGGCCAGGTGCTCTGAAATGATGGCGGGCTCCACGCGCCTTGCGAGGGCGGCCAGGCGCGCCAGGTAGGCCTCATTGGGCGGCGCATCGGCCGCAAGCGACAGTGACACGCCATGCAGTGCCACTGGGTGGCACGCACGGATGGCCTCCAGCCAGGCCAGGCGCGGGCCGCCGTCGGCCAGGTAGTTCTCGGGGTGCACCTCCCACCACAGGCCGGGGGCAGTGCACCGCAGCGCCTCGTCGTAGTGCTGGGGCTTGAGACCCAGGCCGGCGGTGAGAGGGGATGCCATGGTCAGCTCTTCATGGGCGTCAGCATGCCCATGCCCTTGGGCGTCTTGATGGTGGTGCAGGTGCCTGCGGGCACAAACTTCCAGGCGTTGCCTTGGTAGTCCATCTTGGACGTGCCCGCGCAGGTGGTGCCGGGACCTGCAGCGCAGTCGTTCTTGCCAGCCATCGAGACGCCGTAGCACTTCTCCATGGCAGGCTTGGCGCCGTCCATGGGGGCGGCGTTGGTTTGGGCCATGGCGGCGCCAGAGGTCAGGGCAACAAGTGCGAGGGCGCCGAGGCTGAGGGTGCGAGTGGTCATGGTACGGTTCTCCGAGGGTTGGATAAAGGTTGAATCCGACCGGGTGGCGGCACTGAGGTCGCATTGAGTGGCCCGATCTGCGTTGTAATTCGGGCTGTGCAGCAGGCGGGTTACAGCACTGCTCAAAAAATCGTGGCGGCGTTGCGCAAATATTTTTTGTGTTGCCTGTAACCCATTGGCCCCGGCATACGAATTCTTTGCAGGGAGACACCATGGAGATAGTGGAAGAGCGCCTGCGCGGCTTGCTGATGCGGGGGCTGGATGCCGATGCAGCCGCTTACCAGCGTTTTTTGAAGGAGCTGAGCGCCCACCTGCGCGCCTTCCTGCGCCGCCGCCTGGCGCAGCGGCCCGATGAGGTGGAAGACCTGGTGCAGGAGACGCTGCTGGCCGTGCACAACCAGCGCCACACCTACCGGCCCGAGATGCCGGTGACGGCCTGGGCGCATGCGATTGCGCGCTACAAGCTCATCGACTGGCTGCGCTCGCATGCCGTGAAGGAGGGCCGCAACGACCCGCTGGACGATGCCGACGAGTTGTTTGCCACCAGCGACAGCGAGGCTGCCGAAGCCCGGCGAGACCTGGGGCAACTGTTGCGCACGCTGCCAGACAAGCAGCGGCTGCCCATTGAGTATGTGAAGCTGGAAGGGTTGTCGGTGGTCGAGACGGCGCGCCTCACGGGGTTGTCGGAGTCGGCCGTCAAAGTCGGCGTGCACCGGGGGCTCAAGGCCCTGGCCGCCAAGATCAGGGGAATGGCATGAAAACCGATGAATTGATCCACCTGCTGGCCACCGATGACCGGCCGGTGCAGCCCGTCGCTATTGAGCGACGGTTTGCTGTCGCCAGCGCTGTGGGCATTGCCGGTGCCGGGGGGCTGATGCTGGCCCTGTTCGGTCTGCGCCCTGACCTGCTGGCGACCATGGCGTTGCCCATGTTCTGGGGCAAGCTGGTGTTTGCGGCCGCCCTGGCAGCCGCTGGCCTAGCGCTGCTGCGCCGCATGGCCCGCCCGGGCATGCCGCTGGGCCTCGCAGCCCTGTGGCTGGCAGTGCCGCCGCTGGTGCTGTGGGCCATGGCCCTGGGGGCTCTGTGGCAGGTGCCTGCGGCGGAGCGTGTGCCGCTGATTCTGGGCAGCACCTGGCGGACTTGTCCCTTCAATATCGCCTTGCTGTCGGTCCCGGCGTTCGTTGGAGGCTTCTGGGCGCTCAAGGGCGCTGCGCCCACGCGGCTGGCGTGGGCAGGAGCGGGCGCTGGCTTGCTGGCAGGCGCGCTGGGGGCGCTGGTGTATGCCCTGCATTGCCCCGAGATGGCCACCCCGTTTCTGGCGGTGTGGTATCTGGCGGGCATGGCCATACCGACTGCTCTGGGGGCTGTACTGGGGCCGCGTCTGCTGCGCTGGTAGCGCTGGTGGGGGAATGGAGCTTCAGGCGCTGACACGCTTGTTGTACGCGCGGAACACTGTGTCCAGCGTCCAGCCCAGCGATTCGTAGAGTTTTTGCGCCGTGGTGTTGGTGTGGGCCGTGGTCAGGTCCATGCGCACCTTGCCATGGGCGCGGGCCGTCGCTTCTGCCGCCAGCAGCAAGCTGCGCCCGGCCCCGGTCTTGCGCGCTGCGGGCGCCACGAACAGGTCGTACAGCGTGTAGATGGGCGCTGCCTCCACCGAGCAGAACGTGGGGTAGAGCTGGCAAAAGCCCACCGCTGCCTGTGCCCCATCCATCGCAAGCAAGATCACGGACTCCTCGCGCTCCAACCGCTCTGCAATGAAGGCCCTCGCTCCGGCCAGGTCTGCTGCCTGTTCGTAGAACTGCCGGTAGGCATCCAACAGCGGCGCGATGGTGTCGGCGTCTGCCGGAGTGGCGGGGCGGATGTGCACAGAGGTCATGGAGGCGTCGTGATCGCAAAAAAGCCAAAAGATGCACCCTTTCCAGAGTGCGAGCGGACGCGGATTGTAGGGAGGGTTGGACCGATCTTGGCGACGTAGCGCACGCGGTCAGGTGGTGGTACCGTGCGCCTGGGTGTGCAGCCACTGCGCCACGGCTTCGACCCGTGCCTGGTGGATCAGCGCCCCCACCTGCGGGCCGCTTTGTCCCCTGGCGGCGGCCTGTGCCGCAATCTCGCGCGTGACGACCGATTGGACGGCTGCCAGCACGGCCAGCAGGCGGGGGCGCTGCGGATACGCGGACTCTTCAAACCCCAGCCGCCCGCGCGCATCGCATTCGCAGGCCAACAGGATCTCGGCAAACCGCTCGGGCTTGCGGATGGCGTCGCAGCGCTCCAGCAGGCGCACCAACGCGGCGGCCGACAAATCGGCGCTGCGGTGAATGTGCCCGTGTTCGCGCGCCACCACCTCGGCGGTCTCGCGGCAGTCCACGGGCACGCGCAGGCGCTCGGCCACGTTTTTCAGCAGCTCGGCACTGCGCTCCTCGTGCCCGATGTGGCGCGGCAGCACATCGGCGGCCGTGGTGCCCTTGCCCAGGTCGTGCGCCAGGCAGGCAAAGCGCACGGTGAGTGGCGCCTGCAGCCGCGCGGCCATGTCCAGCACCATCATCAGGTGCACGCCGGTGTCCACCTCGGGGTGGTACTCGGCCCGCTGGGGCACGCCCCACAGGCGCGCCACCTCGGGCAGCAGTACGGCCAGTGCGCCACACTCGCGCAGCACCTCGAACATGCGCGAGGGTTGTGCTTCCATCAGCCCGCGCGCCAGCTCTTGCCACACGCGCTCTGCCACCAGGTGGTCCACCTCGCCATGCGCGACCATCTCGCGCATCAGCTGCATCGTCTCGGGCGCCACCGTGAAGTCGGTGAAGCGCGCAGCAAACCGCGCCACGCGAAGGATGCGTACCGGGTCTTCGCGGAAGGCATCGGTCACATGGCGCAGCACGCGCGCACGGAGGTCTTTTTCGCCGTGGTAGGGGTCAAAAAGGCGGGTGGCGCCGGATTCATCTGTGCTGGATGCTATTGAATTGATAGTGAGGTCGCGGCGCGAGAGGTCTTCCTCCAGCGTCACATCGGGCGAGCTCTGCACCACAAAGCCCCGGTAGCCGCGCCCGCTCTTGCGCTCGGTGCGGGCCAGCGCGTATTCCTCGCGTGTTTCGGGGTGCAAAAAGACGGGGAAGTCGCGCCCCACGGGCAGGTAGCCTTGCGCCAGCATCTGCTCAGGCGTCGCGCCCACCACCACCCAGTCGTGGTCATTCACCGGTCGGCCCAGCAGCTTGTCGCGGACGGCGCCGCCCACCATATAGATTTGCATCGGCGTAGTTTAGGACGAGGGTCGTATAGTCCCGCCACCATGTCCCTATCGTCCGACCTCACCATTGCCCAGCTCAACCCCGACGGCAGCGTGCCCGTGCCCCAGGCGCCTGACGCCGCCGCCAATGCGGCCGCCGAGGCACTGCAGCGCGAGGCGCAGTTCGAGGCCCTGAAGGCCCAGGTGGAGGCGCTGCAGGAGATCCTGGCCAAGCCGCTCAACGACATCCTGGCTGAACACGACAAGTTCAAGGAGGTGGCGGCCGCATGGGATTCCTTCGGCGCGATGTGGATGCTGTCGCAGCGCGCCATGCGCCGCGTGGCGATGGACCTTGCATCCACCCAGGGCGTGAGCGAGGAAGAGGTGGTGGCCCGCGCCATGGCCTACGCGAACCAGGTGCTCAACACCGAGGACGAAGATCTGGGCGGCACCATCGCCCCAGCCCAGCTGGCGCACATCGCGCGGCACAAGGCGTTCTTGCGCAAGCAGTTCCGGTAACGGGGCTGCACGGCCCCGCCGGGTCAGTGGAACACGGGGCGGAAAAAACTCCGCTCGTAGCTCACGATGCACCCCGTCTCTTCGGCATAACGGAACGCCGCCTGGCACTCCGCGTCTTGCATCGACTGCTGGCGGTACACCTCGTAGGCGGCGAGGCTCTCGAACGTGAACAGCGCCAGCGCGATGTTGTTGGCGCCCTCGCTGGGCATAAAGTAGCCGTGGTGCTGGCCGCCGAACTTCTCGACCAGCGGAATCCACAGTTTTCCGTAGTGCTCAAACTCTTTCAGCTTGCTGGAGTTGAGCACATAGCGCAGGTAGATGGTGACGGCCATGGTGGTGCTCAGCCTTCGGTATGGCGCAGGCGGTAGGGCTCTTCGAAGTCCAGAAAGTCCTTTTCGGCCAGTGCCTCGTCGATCCATGCCTGCACGCCGGGCAGGGCGCGCACGCGATCCACATAGGCCTGGATGGTCGCAGGCACGGGCAGGGCGTAGGTATGCAGGCGCATGCAGACGGGGGCAAAGTAGGCGTCGGCCACGGTGAATTCACCAAACAGCAGCGGACCGCCGTGTTCTTGCAGCAGCGCACTCCACATCTCCACTAGGCGCTGCACGTCGGCGCGCACGCCGGCCTGGTCGCGCCAGATCAGGGCGCCGGTGTCGGCAAGGTTCGCTTCGATGTTCATGGGGCAGTGGCTGCGCAGGGCGGTGAAACCGCTGTGCATCTCGGCGCATACGCTACGGGCGCGTGCGCGGGCCTTGGCGTCGGTGGGCCAGAGCTTTTTGTCGGGGTGGGTTTCGGCCACGTACTCCGCAATCGCCAGGGTGTCCCACACCACCAGGTCGCCGTCCACCAGCACGGGCACTTTGGCCGTGGGGCTCACGGCCCCGATGGTGCGCTTGAATTCCGACTGCGCGTCAAAGCTGTCAAAGCGCACGCGCACTTCTTCAAAGACGATGCCCGCCTGCTTGAGCAGCACCCAGGGGCGCATGGACCAGGACGAGTAGTTCTTGTTGCCGATGTAGAGCTTGAGCATGTTGGGCACCTGAGATGAAGAGGTCAGCCCGCCATGCTAGCGGCTGCCGGGCGCGTCAGCGATGCCAAAAACTGGCCTGAATGATGCGCTGCCGGCATCACAGGCCATCGTGCAGGTCTGCCTGGCCGGGGATCAGATGGGCCAGACCACGCCGTTGTCGTTCAGGATGGCGTCGAGTGGCAGGTCGAACTCCTCGGGCTCGAAGTCGTCCAGGTAGCCATGGGTGAAGCCCAGGCCCACTGTGAACGGCTTGGGCTGCAGCGTCGCCAGCGTGCGGTCGTAAAAGCCGCCGCCATAGCCCAGCCGGTAGCCACCCGGTGCGTAGCCCACGCAGGGCACAAACAGCAGCGTGGGCACGATGACCTCGGTGTCCTTGGGCTTGGGGATGCCATAGGCGTCCTCTTCCATGGGGCAGCCGGGGTACCAGGCGTGGAAGGTGAGGGTCTTGTGCTGCTTGTTGACCACCGGCAGGCCGATGCGGCGGCGCAGGGGTTCGTCCAGCAGCTCGCCGTCTTCCTTCCAGCGGTGCAGGGCGGGCAGGGGGTCGAACTCGCCCTTGATGGGCCAGTAGGCGCCGATCACCGTATCCGGCCGGTTCACCAGCCAGATGCGCATCACCTGCTGTAACAGGTCGGCCCGCTGTAGGCGGTCGGGCAGGTTGAGGCGTTCTTCTATCAATGCGCGCCGAAGGGCTGCTTTGTCCATCAGATAATTCCCCCATGCAATTTCTCAGAGCGATTCTGACACCCCTTGTGGCCGCCACCCTGCTGGCTGCCACCGCGCCCCTTGTCATGGCGCAAAACCGTGGTGACGATACCCTGCTGGAGATGCAGCAGGCGTTCCGCAAGGGCGACCGCAACAAGCTCGCGCAGCTGCTGCCTGCAGCACGCGGCCATGCGCTCGAGCCCTGGGCCGCCTACTGGGAGTTGCGCGTGCGTCTGGGCGAGGCCTCGCCACAGGAGATTCAGGCCTTCCTGCAGCGCTACGCCGGCACCTACCAGGAAGACCGCCTGCGCAACGACTGGCTGCTGCTGCTGGGCCAGCGGCGCGACTGGGGCCAGTTTGCCGACCAGCACCCCAGCTACCGCATGTCGGACGACCGCGAAGTGCGCTGCTACGCGCTGCTGATCGACCAGATCAAGGGCACGGCATCGGCCACCGTGGCCGAGGACGTGCGCAGCAACTGGTATGCGATCCGCGACGCCGACGATGGCTGCACCCACGCCGCGCGCGAGCTGTATGGCTACAAGAAGCTCTCGGCCCTGGACGTGTGGCGCAAGGCCCGCCTGGGCGTGGAGGCCAACCGCCCCCGCGTGGTGCGCTCGGCGGTCGAGATCGTTTCGCCCGAATCGCTACCGCAGCTCAAGGATGTGCTCGATGCGCCCAGCAAATACCTGCTCTCGCGCGCCACGGCGGCCGGCAAGGCCCGGCAGGAACTGGTGCTGCTCGCCCTGTTGAAGCTGGCCACCAGCGACCCGGACGGCGCGGCCTACCAGCTGGAGAACAAATGGGGCGTGCACCTCTCGGCCGAAGAGCGCAACTGGGCCTGGGGCGTGATCGGCAAGACCGCTGCGCAGAAACTGGCCAGCAACGCCCACGGCTACTTCGCCAATGTGACCAAGGACAGCGACCTCAATGACGACCTGCTGGGCTGGAAGGTGCGTGCCGCCTTGCGCGCCGGCCAGTGGAAGGCCGTGGGCAAGGCGGTGGATGCCATGGGCCCTGAAGGCCGCCAGGACAGCACCTGGGTGTACTGGAAGGCGCGCTCGCTGCTGGCGGGCCGCGTGAGCGATGCCGAACGCGCCGAAGCCCGGCAACTGCTCGAAGGCATTGCCGGAACGCGCGGCTTCTATGAGCAGCTGGCGCTCGAAGAGCTGGGCCAGCGCATCACCACACCCCCCGCTCCCGCGCCCCTCACCGCCGAAGAAAAGGCTGCCGCCCGCGCCAACCCGGGGCTCAACCGCGCCCTGTACGCCATCCTGCTGGGCCTGCGCAGCGAAGGCGTGCGCGAGTGGAACTACACCACCAACCTGCACCAGAGCGGCGGCATGCCCGACCGCGAACTGCTGGCCGCCGCCGACTTCGCCTGCCAGCGCGAGGTGTGGGACCGCTGCATCAACACCAGCGAACGCACCAAGGGCGTGGTGGACGTCACGCAGCGCTTTCCCATGCCGTTTCGCAGCACCGTGGTGGAGCGTGCCCAAGGCATCGGCATCGACCCGGCCTATGTGTACGGCCTGATCCGCCAGGAAAGCCGTTTTGTGATGGATGCCCGCTCGCATGTCGGTGCCTCGGGCCTCATGCAGGTGATGCCCGCCACGGCCCGCTGGACGGCCAAGAAGATTGGCCTCACCAACTTCACGCCCGACCAGATCACCGACCGCGACACCAACATCACCATCGGCACGGCCTACCTCAAGCTGGCGCTGGACGACTTTGCGGGCTCCATGCCCATGGCCGCGGCCGCCTACAACGCGGGCCCCGGCCGCCCGCGCAGCTGGCGCAACGGCCCGGTGCTGGACGCCGCCATCTGGGCCGAGAACGTGCCCTTTGCCGAGACGCGCGACTACGTGAAGAAGGTGCTCTCCAACACCACCAATTACGCAGCCATCCTCACCGGCCTGCCCCAGTCGCTCAAGAGCCGCCTGGGCACCATTGGCCCCCGCGACGCGAACCTGCCCGAGGTGAACAAGGACTTGCCCTGAGGCCCTGTTGCTCGCCGGCGGGGGCGAAAGGTATCTGGATTGCTATCAATAGAGGAGCTGAAGGCGCATATTCAACTAGCGCCTTAGCCGGGTTTCATTAAAAAAAGAGAGGGTGTGATGGGCAAACTGGCATGGATGGCCTGTGTGGCCACAATGGCCGCGGCGGCGGCGGCGTGGAGCGTGGGCGCGCAGGCGCAACCCGTGTACAAATGGGTGGATGCCGAGGGCAAGACCCATTACGGCTCGCAGCCCTCGCCCGCCAAGCAGGATGCCGAGCCACTGAAGCTGCAGAGCAACAACGGCACCAGTGGCGGCAGCACCTCATCCGGCAACAAGGGCGCCAGCGCCAAGGCGGGCCAGCAGTACAACCCCGATGGCACCAAAAAGGTCTCCAAGGACGTGGAGGAGTTTGGCGAAGGGCTCAAGAAATCGCTGGGCACCGTGGACAGCCAGCAGGTGCCCCTGAACTGCGCCGTGGCCGTTGACAACATTCACTACCAGGCCGACCTGATGCTGGAGGTGGGCCAGAAGAACGTGCGCGATGGCTACATGACGCAGGCAGCGTTTGATTCCGCCGCCCCCAAAATCCGCGAGGCCAAGGGCAAGTACAGCGTGTCGGACTGTCAGGGCGCCTCGGGCAACAAGAAGTCGTTCTACCAGTGCATGTCCAGCAGCAAGAACCACGTGACGGGCTGCGACAAGCAATACAAACACTGACGGCGTTGTGCTGATCCGCCCAGGCGCTTTGCGCCAGCGGCGGGGTCCCTCCGTCAGGGCACGCACCGGCACCCAGTGATGCCGAGGCGCCAAGCCTCACACGTTGTGCAGCACCTCGCCCTGACGCGCCGCGGCGCCTGACCGCACCAGTTCATCTGCCAGGCTCTGCAGCCATTCGGCCTCGGTCTGCGCTGCAAAGTGCCGTGCACGCAGCATGCCGAAATACGGCGTGGCCTGCGCCCAGGCCGTGAGGTCGGCAATCCCGATCTGCTGCCATTCGAGCAGCTTGTACTTGAGCAGCACCTTGGCCGCATAGAGCGCGTGCTTGCCCGGGTTGTGCACAAAGCCGTCCAGGCGGCGACGGGCGCCGTCGATGGCGCGGGGCGCATCGGCAAACACCGACCCGTGGCCCGGGATCACGACCTGGGGCGACAGCGTTTCAATCAGGTCCAGCGTGGCCCCCACCTGGGCGAAGGCATCGTCGCCCTCCAGCTCCGGGAACACCACGCCAAAGCCGTTTTCCCACAGCGCATCGGCCGAGATCAGCACGCGGCCCTGGGGTTCGAACAACACCACCGAGTGCGGGTCGTGCCCCGGCGCGGCATGCACCTGCCACGGCTTGTCGCCCAGTAGCACGCACGAGCCCGGCACCAGCAGCGTGTCGGCCCGAAAGGGTGGGCACTCCTGCCCGGTGGGGGTGTAGCTCAGCGCATAGGCATCCCACTGGCGCACATGGTCGGCCTGGCCGGGCGGTATGGCCGTGAGCACGCCGGGCCAGGCTTTTTGCAGTGCGGCATTGCCGCCGCAGTGGTCGCTGTGCAGGTGGGTGTTGAGCAGGCGGTCCAGCCTGCGGCCCGCGAGAGCATCGCGCACCAGCTCCACGGTTTGCTCGGCATGGCTGCAATAGCCGGTGTCCACGAGGGCTGTGTCGTGCTGGCCGATGAAGAGGATGTTGTTGGCTGACAGCCAGCCGCGTTCGAGAACGGTGATTTCAGGGGGCAGGAGATCGTGGGGCGCTGTGGTGGGCATGGGTGCAGGAATTCGGGGCTTCGGTGGCGGGCTTCAACGCCGCGCCGTGGGCTGCTGCCCAGCGTACCGCAGGTCGTGCCTGCCCGAAGTCCTCCAAAACCCGCAGCCTGGCCGCCCAGGCTGTGTCAGAACGTGACGCCCGCCACCAGGATCACATTGGCATACGGCGTGCATTCGCCGGTGCGCACCATCACGCGGGCCTGCTGGGTCAGGCGCTTGAACTCATCGTGCGATACGGTGCCAGGGACCACCGGAAGCTGGCACCACGTGGGCAACTGGCCACTGTTGCGCTCCATGGCTTCGGTGGCGATCACGGCTTTCTCGACCTGCATTTCTTCCAGCACCACGCGCAGCACATCGGCCACGGCCGGGATGCCGGGCGTGAGCGCCAGATCAATGCGGCGCGGGCCGTTGGGGATGGGCAGGCCCACATCGCCGATCACCAGCATGTCGCCGTGGCCCAGGGTGGCGATGGCATGGGAGAGTTCGGCGTGCAACAGGGCGGTGCGTTTCACAGGGGGCTCCAGGCGGGCGGTTGGGGGCTGTGCGCCAC
>NZ_JBWKYJ010000107.1:0-11677 GCF_059423685.1 Acidovorax sp. GW460-11-11-14-LB4
CCGTGTGAAAGTAGGTCATCGTCAGGCTCTTACAGCCCAGAAAACCCCAGTCAGATATGACTGGGGTTTTTTGCTTTTGGGGCGCACAAAATTATTTAGACCAGCTATGCGCCTATATCGGCTCACACGCCTTTCCGGCGTTGATCACCATCTATCAGCGTGGCTGAGTGTGCTATTTGATTGCTGCTCAATAAGCGCTGGTCGGCCACGCATTGGGTGCGGTTATATACCGTTCGGTGCGCGAAATCTCTGAACCCCGGCTTGGTCGAGAAAGCGCTCCAGCTTCCCATCCATCCACAGATGATGAAGATGTGCCAGCGCCTCACCCATAGCAAAAGTCATCTGGTGGGTGTCCAACTGGCGTTGAAACAGAATTGGCAAAGTATCCGCAGCGCTTAGTGCGCGGCTGTGCGCGGCTTGCAAAATCTCAGTGAGCCGCTCGCGGTGATGGTCTTGTAGCTGTGCAACGCGCGTACCCAGGCCTGTAAACGGCTTGCCATGCGATGGGAGTACCAAGGTGTCTTTTGGTAGATCCAGATACCGCAAGAGCGAGGTCAAGAACAGTTGTAGCGGGTTGGCTTCTGGCTCGCTGGCGTGGACACTGACATTGGTCGAGATGCGCGGCAACACCATGTCTCCGCTGATCAAGGTGGTCAGCTCAGCGCAAAACAATGCCATGTGCTCGGGCGCGTGGCCGTAGCCGCTGATGCAACGCCAGGCGCGGCCCCCGATGTTCAGCGTGTCGCCATCCATGATTCGTCGAAAACGGGGTGGGAGAGCAGGGACCAGGGTCGGAAAATACGAAGCGCGTCCTCGCACATGGTCTAAAAAAGACGGTTCTTGTGCACCGTGCAGCGCATAAAAATCGGCCCCTGCTTCCCCGCCAAACCCCTGCGGGTCATAGATGGCGACACGCGCTACGTTGTAGTCCGTGGCACTGACCCACAAGCGCACATCCCAGCGCTCGCACAGCCAATGTGCCAGCCCGATATGGTCTGGGTGCATGTGGGTCACGATGACGCGAAGAATGGGCAAGCCCTCCATGCAGTTTGCAAATATCTGCTCCCACTGCGCGCGGCTCGCAGCGCTGTCGATGCAGCAATCCACCACGGTCCACCCGTCCACCAGCACACCGCCAGCATCCGGCTGGCGATCGCGCAGCAGCCACAGATTGATGTGATCCAGGGCAAAGGGCAGGCCCATACGGATCCAATGCACTCCAGGCGCCACCTCCGAGGTGGCGCCCTCGACGGGCAGCGCGTCGCCGAGCGGGTAGTGGATCTGGTGTTCAAGTGGATTCATGGAGGCGGTGTGATGGGTTAGCATTGACGTTAACGTAAACGTCATGCACTCGATGCATTGTAGGGAGCTGCCGCCACGCGGCTGTCTCCTGTGCGAAACCGATACTGCTGTGTGCAGCACCCACCATGGCCAATACCTACACCATCAGCGACCTTGCCAAAGAGTTCGATCTCACCACCCGGGCGATCCGTTTTTATGAAGACATGGGCTTACTGCAGCCTGAACGCACCGGCGCCGCAGGCCGCAACCGGGTGTACAGCGCACGCGACCGCACGCGACTTCGCCTGACGTTGCGGGCCAAGCGCCTGGGACTGTCTCTCACGGAAGCCAAGGAGATCATCGACCTCTATGACAGCCCCCGCGATACCGGTGTACAGCTCCGCAAGTTTCTGGACGTGCTGGTGGTCCATCGCAAACAACTCGAAGAGCAAATGGCCGATCTGCAGGCCAACCTGGAAGAGGTGCGCGAGCACGAAGAAGAGGCACGCACGCTACTGGCCAAGGTAGAAAAGCAAAATTGATCCATAATTGACGTTTACGTAAACGTAAATCAGGAGACTGCAGTGAGCACGCCCCCCTTTGAGCCGCGTTGCATCGACTTTGCCGACCGCGTGCGCGACAGCTTTGCGCGGCAAGGGGCCATGCAGACGCTTGGCGCGTCGCTAGGATTGGTGGCGCCAGGTGCTGTAGACATTGAACTCCCCTGGGCCGCCGCCCTGACCCAGCAGCATGGATTTCTCCATGCGGGCATGGTGTCCACCGCGCTGGATTCCGCCTGCGGATATGCCGGTTTCACCCTCATGGCGGCAGATGCCGCCGTGCTCACCATCGAATTCAAGATCAACTTGCTGGCCCCTGCCAAAGGCGAGCGATTCCGCATGGAAGGACGGGTGCTGAAGCCCGGCCGCACCATCACCGTCTGCGAAGGCCGAGCCTTCGCTATCGACGGCAACCAAGAAAAGCTGGTCGCCACCATGGGGTGCACTCTCATGGCGGTCACCGGGCGCGACAGCATCCAGGGCTGAGCCCTGCCCATTTCCCTACCTTCTACGAGGAGACAAACCCCATGAGCATTCCCTCCAACCTTCCCGGCCTCAACTTCCAGCTGGGCGAAGATATCGATGCCCTGCGCGATGCCGTGCGCGACTTCGCGCAGGCAGAGATCGCTCCCCGCGCGGCCGAAATTGACCGCAACGACCAATTCCCCATGGACCTGTGGCGGAAGATGGGTGATCTGGGCGTACTCGGCATCACGGTGCCCGAGCAATATGGCGGCGCCGCCATGGGCTACCTCGCCCACATGGTGGCGATGGAAGAAATCTCCCGCGCCAGTGCGTCGGTGGGCTTGTCCTATGGCGCACACAGCAACCTGTGTGTGAACCAGATCAACCGCAACGGCAACGAGGCACAAAAGGCCAAGTACCTGCCCAAGCTCATCAGCGGCGAGCACGTGGGCGCGCTGGCCATGAGTGAGCCCGGCGCGGGCTCCGACGTGATCAGCATGAAGCTCAAGGCCGAGGACAAGGGCGGCTACTACCTGCTCAACGGCAGCAAGATGTGGATCACCAACGGCCCCGATGCGGACACCCTGGTGGTGTATGCCAAGACCGAGCCTGAAATGGGCGCACGCGGTGTCACGGCTTTCCTGATCGAGAAGGGCATGAAGGGCTTCTCGATTGCGCAAAAGCTCGACAAGCTGGGCATGCGCGGCAGCCACACGGGCGAGCTGGTGTTCCAGGACGTCGAGGTGCCTGCACAAAACGTGCTCGGCGGCGTGAACAACGGTGCCAAGGTATTGATGAGTGGCCTGGACTACGAACGCGCGGTGCTGACCGGCGGCCCGCTGGGCATCATGCAGTCCGTGATGGACAGCGTGATCCCTTACATTCACGACCGCAAGCAGTTCGGCCAGAGCATTGGCGAGTTTCAGCTCATCCAGGGCAAGGTGGCCGACATGTACACCGTGCTGCAGGCGGGCCGCTCGTTTGCCTACACTGTGGCCAAGAACCTCGACATGCTGGGCACCGATCACGTGCGCCAAGTCCGCAAGGACTGCGCCAGCGTGATTCTGTGGTGCGCCGAAAAGGCCACCTGGATGGCCGGCGAAGGCGTGCAGATCTATGGTGGCAATGGCTACATCAACGAGTACCCGCTGGGCCGCCTGTGGCGTGATGCCAAGCTGTACGAAATTGGTGCCGGCACCAGCGAGATCCGCCGCATGCTGATTGGCCGCGAGCTGTTTGCCGAGACCTGCTGACCTGCGACAACTGATCGACCAACCCTCACACACCAAGGACCCCATGCCTTCCTCCATCGACGACCTGTTTGTTCACAACCGCGCCTGGGCGGCCCAGATGGAGCGCGAGCGGCCCGGCTTTTTCACCAGCCTGCTGGCGCAGCAGAAGCCCAAGTACATGTGGATCGGCTGCTCCGACAGCCGGGTGCCCGCCAACCAGATCACCGGGCTGGAGCCTGGTGAGGTCTTCGTTCACCGCAATGTGGCGAACGTGGTGGTGCCGACCGATCTCAACTGCCTGTCTACCATCCAATACGCGGTGGACCAGCTGCGCATCGAGCACCTGATGGTGGTGGGCCACTACGGTTGCGGCGGTGTGCTGGCCGCGCTGGAGGGCACGCGCGTGGGCCTGGCCGACAACTGGATTCGCCATGTGCAGGACGTGCGTGACCGCCACCGCGACCTGATCGCCGCCACCGCGCCTGAGTGGCGCCACGACGTGCTGTGCGAGCTCAACGCCATCGAGCAGGTGGTGAACATTGCACAGACCACCGTGATGCTGGACGCCTGGGCCCGGGGCCAGAAGGTTACGCTGCATGGCTGGTGCTATGGCCTCAAGGACGGGCTGATCAACAACCTGCACATGTCGGTGGACAGCACGGAAGGCCTCGAATCGCTGTACAAGGCGGCAATTGCCGGGGTGGCCGCAACCCGGCGGCAGTAGGCCTGCCGCCGCCTTGTGTCTGCCGAGCGACGGTTGCGCTGACGAAGAAGCCAATAGGCCCGCCACCATGTTCCCGCAACGCCTTGATGCGCCCCAGGCCTACGGCATTGCCAAGGCCATGATGGACGGCTTCAACCGGCATTACCGGTTGTTCCGCACCGAGTCCGCGCGCGCCAAACACCGTTTTGAAACCGCTGACTGGCACGGCCAGCAGCGGGCACAGCGCGAACGCATCGAGTTCTACGACCTGCGGGTGAAGGAATGTGTGCGCCGCCTGGAGAAAGAGTTCGAGGCCGGCGCGCAGCCGATGGATGTGTGGCACCAGGTCAAGCTGCACTACATCGGGCTGCTGGTGAACCACCACCAGCCCGAGCTGGCCGAAACCTTCTTCAACTCGGTCACCACCAAGATCCTGCACCGCACGCATTTCCACAACGACTTCATCTTTGTGCGGCCTGCGGTCAGCACCGAATACATCGAGAACGACGAGCCTGCTGCGCGGCCCACCTACCGCGCCTACTACCCCACGCGCGACACGCTGGGCGACACCTTCCAGGCCATCGTCGAGAACTTCCAGCTGCAGCGCGAATTTGCCGACCTGCCACGTGACACCGCTTGTGTGGTGGGCGCCATGCGCAGCCGGCTCGACAAGGTGAGGCTGCGCACCAACTTCCAGATCCAGGTGCTCACCAGCCTGTTCTTTCGCAACAAGGGCGCGTATGTGGTGGGCAAGATCATCAACGGCTTCAACGAGGTGCCGTTTGCGCTGCCCATCCTGCACGACGACAGCGGCAAGCTGACCATCGACGCCGCGCTGTTCGGTGAAGACGACATGCAGATGCTGTTCAGCTTTGCCCGCGCCTACTTCATGGTGGACATGGAGATCCCCAGCGCCTACGTGCAGTTTTTGCGCAGCCTCATGCCTCGCAAGCCGCGCGCCGAGATCTACAACGCCCTGGGCCTGGCCAAGCAGGGCAAGACGCTGTTCTACCGCGACTTCCTGTACCACCTGAAGCATTCCAGCGACCAGTTCCGCATCGCGCCGGGCATCAAGGGCATGGTGATGCTGGTGTTCGACCTGCCGAGCTTCCCGTTCGTGTTCAAGCTCATCAAGGACTACTTTCCGCACCAGAAGGAAACCACGCGCGAGCAGATCAAGGCCAAGTACCTGCTGGTCAAGCAGCACGACCGCGTGGGCCGCATGGCCGACACGCTGGAGTACAGCGAGGTTGCCTTCCCCCGCGACCGCTTTGACGATGCGCTGATTGCCGAGATCGAAAAATTTGCCCCCAGCCAGCTCGAAATCAGCGACCGCGACGGCGACGGCCAGACCGAGGTGATCATCAAGCACCTCTATATCGAGCGGCGCATGATCCCGCTCAACATCTACCTGCAAGAGGCCTTTGACACCGGCCTGTCCGACCCGCGCGCGCGCCAGCAGATGGAGCACAGCGTCATCGAATACGGCAACGCCATCAAGGACCTCGTGGCCGCCAACATCTTCCCCGGCGACATGCTCTGGAAGAACTTTGGTGTCACGCGCAACGGCAAGGTCGTGTTCTACGACTACGACGAGATCGAATACCTCACCGACTGCAACTTCCGCCGCGTGCCCACGCCGCGCAACGAGGAAGAAGAGATGAGCGGCGAGGTCTGGTACAGCGTGGGCCCGCGCGATGTGTTCCCCGAAACCTTTGGCCCCTTCCTGCTGGGCAACGACGCGGTGCGCGAGGTGTTCATGCAGCACCACGCCGACCTGCTCGACGCCGCGTTCTGGCAGTCGCACAAGGAGCGCATCCAGGCGGGTCATATGTTTGATGTTTTCCCCTACGACGCGGAGCGGCGCTTTGCGCAAGGCGCTGCGGCCCGCTGAGCGCCCGCCAAAACCCCGGTTTTCGTCCCCACTTTTCCTCAGACCCTTACCCAGGAGACCTTCACCATGTCCATCCAAGACCCCATCGTCATCGTTGGCGCTGCACGCACCCCCATGGGCTCGTTGCAGGGCGACTTCTCCAGCCTGGCCGCGCACGACCTGGGTGGCGCCGCCATCAAGGCCGCCATCGAGCGTGCAGGTGTCTCGCCCGACGCCGTGGGCGAAGTGCTGTTTGGCAACTGCCTGATGGCCGGCCAGGGCCAGGCACCCGCGCGCCAGGCGGCGTTCAAAGGCGGCCTGCCCAAGGGCGCGGGCGCCGTCACGCTCAGCAAGATGTGCGGCTCCAGCATGAAGGCCGCAATGATGGCGCACGACATGCTGCTGGCCGGCACGCACGACGTGATGGTGGCGGGCGGCATGGAGAGCATGACCAACGCCCCCTACCTGCTGCAAAAGGGCCGCGGCGGCTACCGCCTGGGCCACGACCGCATCTTCGACCACATGATGCTCGACGGCCTGGAAGACGCTTACGAAGCGGGCCGCAGCATGGGCACCTTTGGCGAAGACTGCGCGGCCAAGTACAGCTTTACGCGCGAGCAGCAGGACGCGTTTGCCACCGCCAGCGTGCAGCGCGCCAAGGCGGCCACCGAGTCGGGCGCCTTCGCGGCCGAGATCGTGCCCGTCACCGTCAAGACCCGTGCGGGCGAGACCGTGGTGTCGGTGGACGAAGGCCCGGGCAAGGTCAAGCTCGAGAAGATCGCCACCTTGAAGCCCGCGTTCAAAAAGGACGGCACCATCACCGCCGCCTCCAGCTCCAGCATCAACGACGGCGCGGCCGCGCTGGTGATGATGCGCGAGTCCACCGCGAAGAAGCTGGGTTGCAAGCCCGTCGCCCGCATCGTGAGCCACGCCACCCATGCGCAGGAGCCCGAGTGGTTTGCCACCGCCCCCCTGGGCGCCACACAAAAGGCACTCGCCAAGGCCGGTTGGCAAGTGGGCGATGTGCAGCTGTGGGAGATCAACGAAGCCTTTGCCGTGGTGCCCATGGCGTTGATGAAGGAATTGGACCTGCCCCATGACAAGGTCAACGTGAACGGTGGCGCCTGCGCACTGGGCCACCCCATCGGCGCCAGCGGTGCGCGCATCATGGTCACGCTGATCCATGCCCTCAAGGCGCGCGGCCTGACCAAGGGCCTGGCCACGCTGTGCATCGGCGGTGGCGAGGCCACGGCCGTGGCGCTGGAACTCGTCTGAGGCCGCTGGCTGGAGATGGGATGATCCCCGACTTTGCACAAGGACCGCGATGACCACTCCCTCTCCCGCCATCGGCGCCTTCTGGCGCGCGTTTTCAGATGCCCAGGCATCGCTCCAGGCCCAGCCGCTGCGCGAGCGCGTGGGGGCGGCCAATGCGCTGATCGATCAGCACCTGGAAGGCCTGGCGCTGGAGATGTCCGGCGACGATGCCGATGCCGTGGTGGACCTCATCGTCACGGCCCATGGCAGCATCGAGCGGTTTCCGTTGCTGGCGCAGGTGGTGGCGGCCGCACCCGCGCTGCCGCACTACCGCGTGCGCGCGTTTCGCGCGCGCACCACGCAGCCGGACTTTCCCATCGGCATGGAAGGCTTTGAGCTGGCCACGTCCGAAGTGCTGGTGGCGCTGGAGCAGGATGGCGGGCAGGCGGCGCTGGAGATCCGCTTTGGCCGCGAGATCCCCAGCGACTACCAGGACCATGCGCGCAACATGGCGTTCATCATGCTCGACCATGTGCTGGGCGAGTACGACTTTGCCGTGAAGGTGGGCGCGGTGGACTTTGTGGGCGAGCCCGGCGACACCCACACGCCTTGGGTGCCGCTGAGCCAGCTGCCCCCAGTGTTCGACCGCTACTGGACCGACACCCTGGGCCACACCGGCCACTTTCCCACGGGCGATGCCGAGTGGGACGGGCTGGAACTGCAGTTTGATTGCCCCATCGACGAGGACGGCAACGAACTGCCTCCTGACGACATCGACAGCGAAGACGCGCCCGAGACCGGCGTGGTCATGGTCAACACCAGTGCCAGCGCTGTGGCCATGCGGGCCGACCTGGCCTATGCCCTCACCGTGGACCTGGCGGTGCCCGACAGCGACACACTGACCGCCGTGCAAGACCTGCACGAGCAAGCAGCCACGCTGCTCCAGGTGCCGCAGCTGGGCATTCTGGTGTTGACGCTGATGCGCGCGGGCCGCCGGCAGGCGCTGTACTACGTGAGCGACGAGCAACTGGCCAAACAGACCCTGGCACCCTTGCTGCTGCGCGACGAGGCGGCATCGCTGGAGATGAAGGTGGCGTACGACCCCGCGTGGTCGGGCTATTTCGAGTACGCCGGATACCTGTCTGCCTGAGTGGGTGCCGCTGTTTTTTTTACTCCTGAATTGATAGCTGTTGGCGCATGATTCACTAGCGCTTGCGGCATATTGGGCTTGAAAATGAACTCCATACTCGTGATGGGCGCGTCCCGGGGCATCGGCCTGGAGCTGGTGCGCCAGTACACCGAAGCCGGGCGCCGCGTGATCGCCACCGTGCGCGACGACGCCGGCCGCGAGCGCGTGCTGGCGCTGGGCGCCGAGGCGCTCACCGTGGATGTGGCCAACCCCGCCAGCGTGAGCGGCCTGGCCTGGCAGCTCGACGGCGAAAAGCTGGACCTGGCGCTGTATGTGGCCGGTGTCATCCGCCGCCCCAACGCGCTCACCCCACCCACGCAGCAAGACTTTGATGCCGTCATGCACACCAACGTGCTGGGCGCCATGCAGGCCATTCCGCAGGTGGCGCCCCTGGTGGTGGAGGCGGGCGGCGTGTTTGCGTTTCTGTCGTCCTCCATGTCGCAGATCGGCAGCGTGCAAAGCAGCGGTTCGTGGCTGTACCGCACCAGCAAGGCCGCGCTGAACATGGCCGTGGCCGCCGCGCAGCACGACTACCCCGGCGCCACGCTGATCACCATCGACCCCGGCTGGGTGCAGACCGACATGGGCGGCGGCGGTGCGCCGCTGACGGTGGAAGACAGTGTGCGCGGCCTGCGCAGCACGCTGGCCAGCGTGACCGCTGCCGACAAGGGCCGCCTGCTGCACTACGACGGCCGCCGCGCTGCCCACTGGTAGTCCGCAAGCCACCAAGCCCCCGAATTTTTGAACAACGACTCTGGAGACACTCCCATGCTGCTGACCCAAGACCAGGAAATGATCCGCGACGCGGTGCGCGACTTTGCGCAAACCGAGCTGTGGCCGAATGCCGCACGCTGGGACAAGGAACACCACTTCCCCAAGGAGGCCCACCAGGGCCTGGCCGCGCTGGGCGCGTATGGCATCTGTGTGCCCGAAGAGTTTGGCGGCGCCCACCTCGACTACCTCACGCTCGCGCTGGTGCTCGAAGAGATCGCCGCCGGTGACGGCGGCACCAGCACCGCCATCAGCGTGACCAATTGCCCGGTCAACGCCATCCTCATGCGCTACGGCAACGCGCAGCAAAAGCGCGACTGGCTCACGCCGCTGGCGCGTGGCGAAATGCTGGGTGCGTTTTGCCTGACCGAGCCACATGTGGGCTCCGACGCCTCCGCCCTGCGCACCGCGGCGGTGAAGCAGGGCGACGAATACGTGATCAACGGGGTCAAGCAGTTCATCACCAGCGGCAAGAACGGTCATGTGGCCATCGTCATCGCCGTCACCGACAAGGGCGCGGGCAAGAAGGGCATGAGCGCCTTCCTAGTGCCCACCAACAACCCCGGCTACGTGGTGGCGCGGCTGGAAGACAAGCTGGGCCAGCACAGCAGCGACACGGCGCAGATCAACTTCGACAACTGCCGCGTCCCCGCCGAGAACCTCATCGGCGCCGAGGGCGAGGGCTACAAGATCGCCCTGGGCGCGCTCGAAGGCGGCCGCATCGGCATCGCCGCGCAGAGCGTGGGCATGGCGCGCAGCGCGTTCGATGCGGCGCTGGCATATTCCAAAGAGCGCGAAAGCTTCGGCACCGCCATCTTCAACCACCAGGCCGTCGGCTTTCGCCTGGCCGACTGCGCCACGCAGATCGAAGCCGCGCGCCAGCTCATCTGGCACGCCGCCGCGCTGCGCGATGCCGGAAAGCCCTGCCTGAAGGAAGCCGCCATGGCCAAGCTGTTTGCCAGCGAGATGGCCGAGCGCGTGTGCAGCGCCGCCATCCAGACGCTGGGCGGCTACGGCGTGGTGAACGACTTCCCGGTGGAGCGCATCTACCGCGACGTGCGCGTGTGCCAGATCTACGAAGGCACGAGCGACGTGCAGAAGATCATCATCCAGCGCGCGCTGGCCTGAGCCAGGGTGCCACTGTGCCCGGCCCGCAGTGCGCGGGCCTTTCGGGCGCAGCTCAAAAAACGCTCAGCCCCTGAGGCGCAACTCGCGCTCCAGCAGCGCCAGACGCTCGGGCTCGGCGTGGTGCCGGGCCACTGGCTGCACGCTGGCAAACACGGTGCGCCCCATTTCGGCGCGCCCGCTCCAGGCCAAGGCCAGTGCGTAGTCGCACGTGCACACGGCCAGTGAGGGCCAGGCGCCCGGAGCCTTGCGCACCAGCCCCAGAAATTGCTCACACGCCTTGCCCAGGTGGCTGGCGGCCTCGCCCGCCCGGGCCGGGTCGCGCAGCGCAATCATGCCCCGCACCCAGTCGATGAACGCTTGCCCGTGGGGTGGCAGCATGGCGGGCTGCAGCGTGTCCACGAGGCGCTGCGCTTCGTCGGTGTGGCCCGCGCGGGCCTCACCCAGGGCCAGGTCCAACTGCAGAGTGGGCTCTCCCGGCCGCTGCGCCATCAGCTCGCGCAGGCGGGCGGTAAAGCCCGCATGGTCGCCCGTAGCCAGGGGCAAGGTATAGATGCGGGCCAAGAATTCGCCTTCGTCCGCCGGGCGCATGGGGTGGATGCGCAAGCGCAGGATGGCGGCGTCCACCCCTTCGGCGCGCGCCTCGAACCAGGCCATGCGCACGGCGGCGTCCCAGGCGGGCTGCCGCAAGAACGCATGCCGTTCGGCCGCGCGGGCCAGCCGCTGGGCCAGCAACTCGAGGCGGGGCAGGTCGCCCGTGGCGTGCGCGTGCAGCATCTGCTGGTACGTGCGCTGAAACTGGTGCATGTAGGCAAAGACCCCCAGCGGCGCCAGCATGGCCAGTACCAGAATCCCTTGCACCCATGGGCTCCACTGGCGCCACACGGCAAGCGCCACCAGGGCCGCGCACACCAGCAGCCAGGTACCGTTGTTGCGCAACAGCTGGCGCAGCGTGGTCCACAGGCCGGGGTTCTGCTGCGCTTCGATCTGGTCGCGCGCCAGCTGGCGCAGTGCCTTCACGTCCAGGGTGCCCAGTGCGTCATCCGCCATCTCGGTCATCGCACGGGCATACAGCCCCGAGGTGTGCAGCTGCACCTGGGTCAGCGGGGGCTGCTGCAGCGCCGCAATGGCCTGCATGGCTTCTTCGGCCGTCTGGGCATGCACAAACCCCTCGGTGGGGCGGCCCTTGGCGTCTTGCGCCTGGTACAGCCAGCGGGGCTGGCC
>NZ_JBWKYJ010000108.1:0-11620 GCF_059423685.1 Acidovorax sp. GW460-11-11-14-LB4
CCACCCCTCTCCTCGCCCCCCGCACTGCCTGGGCCATGCTGCTGGCGCTGGTGGCGGGCTTTGCGCTGAGCCAGGCGTTTCGCACCATCACGGCCATCATGGCGACGGGCTTGCGGGCCGAGTTCGGTCTGTCGGCGCAGGCGCTGGGGGTGTTTGCCGGGGCGTTTGCGTTTGCCTTTGGCACCATGCAGCTGTTCATGGGCATTGGCATCGACCTGTATGGCGTGCGGCGCACGCTGCTGGCGGCGTTTCCGCTGACCATTGCGGGCGCGGTGCTGTCGGCACTGGCGCCGGGCTATGGCACCGTGCTGCTGGGGCAGGTGCTGATCGGTGTGGGCTGCGCGCCCGCATTTTTGGTGTGCACCGTGTTCATAGCACGCTACTTTCCGGCGTCGCGGTTTGCCATGGTGTCGGGAGTGGCCATGGGGGTGGGCGGACTGGGCATGCTGTTCACCGGCACGCCGCTGGCTTGGCTGGTGCAGCAGTCGTCCTGGCGCATGGGGTTTGGCGTGCTGGCGGGCCTGGCGGCGCTGGCCTGGCTGCTGATCTTCTGGAAGGTGCATGAACCCGCACAACCCATCGATGAGGCCGCTCCGCGCGAATCGGTGCTGCAGGCGGTGCGCGGCTTCGGCGCGCTGTTCCTGCTGCCGCACACCGCCGGCATCATGCTGCTGGCGCTGATGACCTATGCCTCGTTCCTCACGCTGCGCGGACTGTGGCTGGGCCCACTGTTGATCGAGCGGCACGGCTATTCGCTGGTGGCCAGCGGCAATGTGGCCATGCTGTCGTCGTTGGTGTCACTGTTCAGCCCAGCCCTTTTTGGTCGGCTGGACCCTGGCCCCACAAGGCGCAGGCGCTGGCTGCTGGGCTTTACCACCCTGCTGGCGGCCTTGTTTGCGGCCATGGGCTTTCTGCATGCCGAATGGCTGGACGTGGGCGGCTCCGTGGCCGTGGGCCTGCTGTCGGGCTACATGGTGCTGCAGTATTCGGACGTGCGCTCGGCCTACGCCCCTGCGGTCACAGGGCGCGCCATGGCGGTGTTCACCATGGCGCTGTTCCTGGGCGTGGCGCTGATGCAGTGGGTGACGGGCGTGGCGGCCTCCATCGCCGCCGCACAGGGTGCAGACCCGTACGTGGCGGTGATGCTGACCATCGCGGCCATGCTGGTGGTGGGTGCACTGGCCTTCAGGCTGCTGCCCGCGCCCGCCCATTGACCAGCTCATTCACCCGCGCGGGGTCAGGCGGGCACAGCGCCGCACTGGCACCTGCTACACGCCACCATTGCAGCACGCCGAACAACAACTCGAAGGCGGTGAAACCCAGCACGATGGCATTGGCGCCGTGTGCCACCGCGTAGATCTGCCAGGCCGCAAACAGAAACCGCGCCACGCCATCCAGCCGCCCCAGCAGCACCGTGGGCGCCACGATGCGCGCCACCGACCACACCACCACCACCGAGCCCAGCAGGTTGGCCAGCAGCATGTGCGTGGTGTCCAAGGGGTGCAAGGTGCCGGGCAATGCGAGCGCCTGGGCCAGCAGGTTCAGCTGGGTGTAGAGCCAGGCAAAGGTCCAGGGCAAGGCAAACGGCCAGGTGACGAGCAGGTCGTACCAGCCGCTGGCGCGCACGATGCGCAGATAACGGCCGGAAGCGAAAGCGGGGATGTGCATGACAGGAAACCTCTGTGAATGGATCAATGAGGCCCCGAGCTTCCACCTTGAAGTACGCTTCAGGGTCAAGCACTTTGTGAGGGGAACGGGATCATGCTGATCGGTGAACTGGCCACGGCCTCGGGCCTGAGCCGCGAGGCGCTGCGCTTCTATGAACAGCAGGGCCTGATTCGCGCGCGGCGCCTGGACAACGGTTACCGGGACTACCCGCCCGAAGTGGTGACGCTGGTGCAGTACATCCGCACTGCGCAGCAGCTGGGCTTTACCCTGGCGGAGATCGGCGACCGGCTGCCCGCCATCTGGGACGCCGCCGAGCCCGGCCCCGCATTGGCGCAGGTGCTGGCCGCCAAGCTGCAGGAGATTGATGACCGCATTGCCGCGCTGCAGGCCCTGCGCCAGACGTTGGCCGAGCGTGTGGCCACCGACTGCCCGCTGCAGGCCCGGGTGCCACGGGCCAAGGCCTCTTCGTCTGCTTTCTGAGCCAAATCGGGCGGTAGCGCTAGTAAATCATGCGCTGGAAGCTATCAAAAACAGAGCAATCTTCCCTCAACCGGCGCGCAGGTGCCAGCGCAGTCCGGTCAGGTGGCTGAGGCGGGCACCTGGTGCAGCAGCACCGGGTGGTTGCCATCGGCGTCCGCACTCTCGATCTGCACCCCAAAGCCCCACAGCCGCGCCACGTGCTTGAGCACCTCCTGCGTGTCGTCGGCCAGCGGGCGGCCCTGGTACTGGGTGTGGCGCAGGGTCAGGCTCCGGTCGCCGCGCAGGTTCACGTTCCACACCTGGATGTTGGGCTCGCGCGTGCCCAGGTCGTACTGCTGCGACAGCATCTGGCGCAGGCTGCGGTAGCCGTTTTCGTCGTGGATCTCGCTGACCACCAGATCGCGCTCGCCAGCGTCGTCATGCAGCGCAAACAGGCGCATCTCGCGCATCAGGTGCGGACTGAGGTACTGGCCGATGAAGCTCTCGTCCTTGAAGTTGCGCATGGCATGGTCGAGCGCAGGCAGCCAGGGGGTGCCAGCGATGTCGGGGAACCAGTGCCGGTCCTCCTCGGTGGGGTGCTGGCAGATGCGCTGAATGTCGCGGTACATGGCAAACCCCAGCGCGTAGGGGTTGATGCCGCTATAGGCACGGTGCCCCACGGGTGGCTGGTAGACCACGTTGGTGTGCGAGCCCAGCCATTCGATCATCACGCCGTCGCTCAGGTAACCCTCGTCGTACAGCGTGTTGAGCAGCGTGTAGTGCCAGAACGTAGCCCAGCCTTCGTTCATGACCTGGGTCTGGCGCTGGGGGTAGAAATATTGGGCGATCTTGCGCACGATGCGCACGATCTCGCGCTGCCAGGGCTCCAGCAGGGGCGCGTTTTTTTCGATGAAGTACAGGATGTTCTCTTGCGGTTCCCTGGGGAAGCGGTCGGCCTCTTGCGCCGCACCTTCCTTGCCGGGGCGCGTGGGCAGGGTGCGCCACAACTCGTTCACCTGCTGCTGGGCGTAAGCCTCGCGCTGCGCGCGTTCAAGCCGCTCGCGCGCCAGGTTCTTCTTGGACGGGCGGCGATAGCGGTCCACGCCAAAGTTGGCCAAGGCATGGCAGGAGTCGAGCAGGCGCTCCACTTCGCCCGTGCCGTAGCGCTCCTCACACTGGGCCACATAGTCCTTGGCATACACCAGGTAGTCGATGATGCTGGACGCATCGGTCCACATGCGAAACAGGTAGTTGCCCTTGAAGAAGCTGTTGTGGCCATAAGCTGCATGCGCAATCACCAGCGCCTGCATGGCGGTGGTGTTCTCCTCCATCAGGTAGCTGATGCAGGGGTTGGAGTTGATGACGATCTCGTACGCCAGGCCCATGTGCCCGCGCCGGTAGCGCCGTTCGGTGGCCAGAAACTCCTTGCCGTAGCTCCAGTGCCGGTAGTTCACCGGCATGCCCACGCTGGAGTAGGCGTCCATCATCTGTTCGGCGGTGATGATCTCCAGCTGGTTGGGGTAGGTGTCGAGACCAAAGCGCTCGGCCGTGGCGGCAATGGCCGCGTGGTAGCGCTCGATCAGCTCGAACGTCCAGTCGCTCGGGTCGGGCAACGGCTCGGCCGGCCGCGCGCCTGCAGGCAGGGGCTGGCCGGGCACGGCACGGTGGCGGCGCTCGCCCACGGCAGCGGCCTTCCAGGGGTTGTCGCTGAGGCGGCGTTCCAGCACGGGGTACTGCACAACGTTGTTCATGCGGCCACCCCCTCTTTCTTGAAGAGATCGCGGAATACCGGGTAGATGTCACCGGGTGCGGAGACCTTGCGCATCGCAAAGTGGGAGTACAGCGGCGCGAGCTGGCTGTACTCGTCCCACAGGTTCTGTTCTTCCTCGGCCACCTGCACATAGGCAAAGTAGCGCACCAGCGGCAGGATCTTGTCCACCAGCAGGTTGCGGCAGACGCCGCTGTCGTTGGTGAAGTTGTCACCATCGCTGGCCTGGGCCACGTAAATGTTCCAGTCGCCCTGCGGGTAGCGCGCACGGATGATCTGGTCCAGCAGCACCAGCGCGCTGCTCACCACCGTGCCGCCGCTTTCGGTGGAATGGAAGAACTGCTCCTCGCTCACCTCGGCCGCCTGGGTGTGGTGGCGGATGAACACGATGTCGATGGTCTCGTAGTGCCGCGTGAGGAACAGGTACAGCAGGATGAAGAACCGCTTGGCCAGGTCCTTGCGAGTCTCGTCCATGGAACCCGACACATCCATCACGCAGAACATCACCGCCTGGCTGCTGGGCACGGGCACCGGCGTGCGCGCACGAAAGCGCAGGTCGATGGGGTCGAGGTACGGAATCTTGCCGATGCGCGCCGTGAGCGCATCGATGCGGCGCTGCAACTCAGCCACCGCCTCGCTGGTGCCGTCGTCCTGCGCCAGCAGGGCGTCCAGTTCGGCCTGCAGCGCCAGCAGCTCGCGGTGCGCCGCCTTGCCAAGTGCAATGCGCCGGCCCAAAGCGCCGCGCATGGTGCGCAGCACGGCCAGGTTGTTGGGGATGCCGTCCTGGCTGTAGCCTGCGCGGCGCGACTTCCACTGCGGGTTCTCGCCAATGTGGGTGCGCAGCAGGTGCGGCAGCGCGAGGTCTTCAAAAAAGAGCTGCATGAACTCTTCCTTGGTCAGCGTGAAGGTGAAGTCGTCTTCGCCCTCGCCGCTGTCGCTGGCCTGCGATCCGCGCCCACCCGCACCGCCCTGGGGCCGCTCGATGCGGTCGCCGCGCACATGCTCTGCATTGCCGGGGTGCACGGTGTCGCGGATGCCGCCCTGGCCATGGTGGAAGACGGGCTCGCTGATGTCCTTGCGCGGGATGGTGATGCTCTCGGCCTGCTCCATGTCGCGGATGCCGCGTTGCGAGACGGCACGACGCACCGCATCCGCGATCTGTTCCTTATAGCGGCGAACAAATCGCTCGCGGTTGCCCACCGACTTGTTCTTGCCAGCGAGCCTGCGGTCGATGATTTGCAATGCCATCCGTTGCTCCCGTTCCCCATGCAGGGCCTGTGGCCCAGACACCGACCCTAGCTACTCTTGCGCACGCGCAGGTACCACTCGCACAGCAGCCGCACCTGCTTGGGCGTGTAGCCCTTGTTCACCATGCGGGTGACGAAGTCCTCGTGCTTGCGGGCCTCTTCGGCGCTGGCCTTGGCGTTGAAGCTGATCACCGGCAGCAGCTCTTCGGTGTTGGAGAACATCTTCTTCTCGATCACCAGCCGCAGTTTTTCATAGCTCGTCCAGCTCGGGTTCTTGCCCTGGTTGTTGGCGCGCGCCCGCAGCACAAAGTTGACGATCTCGTTGCGGAAGTCCTTGGGGTTGGCGATGCCTGCGGGCTTCTCGATCTTCTCCAGCTCGGCGTTGAGCGCGCTGCGGTCGAACACCTCGCCGGTGTCGGTGTCGCGGTACTCGTTGTCCTGGATCCAGTAGTCGGCGTAGGTGACGTAGCGGTCGAAGATGTTCTGGCCGTACTCGCTGTAGCTTTCCAGGTAGGCCGTCTGGATCTCCTTGCCAATGAACTCGGCATAGCGCGGCGACAGGAACTCCTTGATGTAGCCGGTGTACTTGGTCTCCAGATCGGTGGCGAACTGCTCGCGCTCGATCTGCTGCTCCAGCACATACATCAGATGCACTGGGTTGGCGGCCACCTCGGCGCTGTCGAAGTTGAACACCTTGGACAAAATCTTGAACGCAAAGCGGGTGGAGATGCCCGTCATGCCCTCGTCCACGCCCGCGTAGTCGCGGTACTCCTGGTAGCTCTTGGCGCGCGGGTCGGTGTCCTTGAGGCTCTCGCCGTCGTACACCTGCATCTTGCTGAAGATGCTGGAGTTCTCGGGCTCTTTCAGGCGCGTGAGGATGGCGAACTGGGCCATCATCTTGAGCGTACCGGGCGCACACACGGCGTTGCCCAGCGACGATTCGCGAATCAGCTTTTCGTAGATGCGGATCTCCTCGCTCACGCGCAGGCAGTACGGCACCTTGACGATGTAGATGCGGTCGAGAAACGCCTCGTTGTTCTTGTTGTTGCGAAACGCCTTCCACTCGCTTTCGTTGCTGTGGGCCAGCACCACGCCGTCAAACGGAATCGCTCCAAAACCTTCGGTGCCCTTGTAGTTGCCCTCCTGCGTGGCCGTAAGCAACGGGTGCAGCACCTTGATGGGCGCCTTGAACATTTCCACGAATTCGAGCAGCCCCTGGTTGGCCAGACACAAGCCGCCGCTGTAGCTGTAGGCGTCGGTGTCGTCCTGTGCAAAGGTTTCGAGCTTGCGGATGTCCACCTTGCCCACCAGGCTGGAGATGTCCTGGTTGTTCTCGTCGCCCGGCTCGGTCTTGGCAATGCCCACCTGCTTGAGCACGCTGGGGTAGCGCTTGACCACACGGAACTGGCGGATGTCGCCGCCGTACTCTTCCAGCCGCTTCACCGCCCACGGCGACAGCACACGCTGCAGGTAGCGGCGCGGAATGCCGAACTGCTCCTCCAGCACCGGGCCGTCTTCTGCGGCGTCGAACAGACCCAGCGGTGATTCGTTGACCGGCGAGCCCTTGAGCGCATAGAACGGCACCTTCTGCATCAGCGCCTTGAGGCGCTCTGCAATGGAGCTTTTGCCACCGCCCACAGGGCCCAGCAGGTAGAGGATCTGCTTGCGCTCCTCCAGCCCCTGCGCGGCATGGCGGAAGAAGCTCACCACCTGCTCGATGGACTCCTCCATGCCGTAGAACTCGGTGAATGCGGGGTAGCGCTTGATGACCTTGTTGGCAAAGAGCCGCGACAGGCGCGGGTCGTTGCGCGTGTCCACCATCTCGGGCTCGCCAATCGCTGCCAGCATGCGCTGGGCCGATGTGGCATAGGCCATGGGATCACGCTTGCACTCGGCGAGGTACTCGTCGATCGACATTTCCTCTTCGCGGCTACGGGCATAGCGCGCGGCGAAGTTGCTGATGGCATCCATACGACCTCCTGTAGCGGCACCCCTGGCGGGCTCAGGTGGTACCACGGTGTTGCATTGGCAATCGCTACCGGCTTGGCTCTTTGTAGCACCACGACCTGCGCTTGAACAGCAAATTCGCGGGCGTGTGGCTGGCCTTTTTGTGGCATTGCACACACAGGGATAGAGCGTGGCACACTGCGCAAAGTTCACCCTGCAAAACGCGCTCGCGGGTTGCACCGGATAGGGAATGTCCTGACAACTGGAATGTCCGGTTGATAACGCATGCATGGGCCATGCGCCAAGGGCTTATCCGCAGTGCGCCCCCGCAGGCCAACCGTCACAACGAACTGGCGCTGGAGCCGTCGCCCCGGTACAACCAGGGCACATCCAGCAGGCGCTCGCCCAGCAGGCGCAGCGACAGGTCGCGCCCCCAGCGCACCGGCCCCGTGGCATGGAAGATGCGGCCATTGCGTGTAGACCGTGCCTGCACCCGCGCGTTGCGCTGCCAGCGGTTGAGCGCATAGCGGCGCAGACGCAGCGGCACATCGAGGTCGTGCATGGCCAAAGCACGCTGCAACTCGGCCGCGTCTTCAATCGCCATGCCCGCGCCCTGGGCCAGGTACGGCCGCATGGGGTGCGCGGCATCGCCCAGCAGGCCCACCAGGCCTTGTGCCATCTCGTCGGCGCTGCGCACCGGCGGGCGGTCACACAAGGGCCACAGGCGCCAGCCCGCCCCACCCGCGGCACTCACGCTGCGCACCACGTCCTGCAGCGCGGTGCAGGTGCCTTGCAGTGCGTGCTCCAGGCCTGCGGCATTGGCGGCGTGGTCCCAGTTCTCCAGGTCTTGCGGTGCGGGTCCTTGCACAATGACCACCAGGTTTTGCAGCTCGCCCCGACGCACGGGGTACTGCACCGCGTGCAGGCGCGGGCCCAGCCATGCGGTGACCTGCGCCGTGCGCAAGGCATCAGGCAGCGCATGCTGCGGCACCAGCGCGCGGTAGGCCAGGTGCCCCGTCACGCGTGGCGGTACCGCGCCCAGAAGCTGGGTGCGCGTGCGGCTCCACAGGCCATCGGCACCAATCAGGGCATCGCCCTCAACCTGCTTGCCCCGGCTGGTGCGCACAGTGACCACGCCGTCGGCATCGGCAAAGCTGTCAATCGCATGCTCCAGATGCCATTGCGTGTCGGTGTACTTGGTCACGGCGGACAGCAACAGGCCATGCAGGTCCGCTCGGTGAATGGTGGCGTAGGCCGCGCCATAGCGCTCCACCGCGGTGGGCCCCAAGGGCAACACGGCCAGCTCTTGGCCGCTGACGGCGTTGCGCACCTGCAACCGGCTGGGGAAGGCAGCCACCGCCTGCAGCGGCTGCTGCAGACCCCAGGCCTGCAAGCGACGCACCACGTTGGGCCCGATCTGCACGCCCGCACCCACTTCACTGAACGCGGCAGCGCGCTCGTACAGCCGCACCTCCCACCCGGCCCGGGATGCGCCCAACGCAGCAGCCAAGCCGCCAATGCCGCCACCGGCGACCAACACCTGTTTTTTCATGGCGCGATTGTGAACTGCGCGCGCTGGCGGACCTTTGCCTTAGCGCAGGTCATAGCGCAGGCCGTAGCGCACGCTCCAGCACTTCGGCGGGCATGGGCCGGCCAAACAGGTAGCCCTGAAAGGCCTTGCAGCCGTAGCGCTGCAAGAACTCCAGCTGGCCCGTGGTCTCCACGCCCTCAGCCACCACCGCCAGGTCCAGGCTGTCGGCCAAGGCCAGGATGGTGCGCACGATGGCGGCGTCGTTGGGGTCGGTCTGCAGGTCACGCACAAAACCCTGATCGATCTTGAGCTGGTCAAGCGGCAGCCGCTTGAGGTAACTCAGGCTGGAATAGCCCGTGCCAAAGTCATCCAGCGAAAAGCCTACGCCATAGCGGCGCAGGTGTTCCATGCGCGCAATCACGTCCTCGACGTCGGCCATCAACAGGCTCTCGGTGAGTTCGAGCTTCAGGCGCTCCGGGTTGGCCCCCGTGGCGTCCAGCACGCCCAGCACCTGCTCCACAAAGTCGGGCTGGCGGAACTGCCGCACGCTCACGTTCACCGACAGGAAGAACTGCCGGGTGAGCGAGCTGCGCGACCAGGCCACCAGCTGTGCGCACGCCGCTTCCAGCACCCATTGGCCCAGAGGCAGGATGAGCCCGGTCTGCTCGGCCAGCGGAATGAATTCGGCGGGGGACACCATGCCCCGGCGCGGGTGGCGCCAGCGCACCAGGGCCTCGGCACCCTGCAAGCGGCCTTTGCCGTCCACCACCGGCTGGTAGTACAGCACCAGCTCCTTGTCTTGCAGGCCGCGGCGCAGGTCGGCCTCAAGGGCCGAGCGGTTGCTCACGGCCGCTTGCATGTCGGGGTCGAAGAAGCGCTGGGTGTTGCGCCCCGCCGCCTTGGCCTGGTACATGGCCAGGTCGGCATGTTTGAGCAGCTCATCCACGCTCACGGTCTGCTGGCCAAACAGCGCGATGCCTATGCTGGGTGTGCTGTGGTGGCTGGCATCGCCCAGCGCATAGGGCTTGCCCAGCGTGGTGATGATGTGGCTGGCCACCAGCGCAGCCTCGGCGCTTGCGTGGGCGGGGTCGGGGCTGAGGCCCTCCACCAGCACCACGAACTCGTCGCCGCCAAAACGGGCCACGGTGTCGGACTCCCGAACGCAGCCCTTCAGGCGCTGGGCCACCTGCAGCAGCAATTGGTCGCCGGTGTCATGGCCCAGCGTGTCGTTGAGGTCCTTGAAGTTGTCAAGGTCAATGAACAGCAGCGCGCCCTGGGTGTCAGAGCGCGCAACCGCCAGCGTGGCGTGTTGCAGCCGGTCCACCAGCAAGCGGCGGTTGGGCAGACCGGTCAGCGAGTCATAGAACGCCAGGCGTTCGATCTGGCTCTCGACCTGCTTGCGTTCGGTGATGTCGCGGCCCACGCCCCGGTAGCCACGCAGCGCGCCGTTGGCATCAAACACCGGCACGCCGCTGACCGAGATCCAGTGCATGCTGCCGTCCGCGCGCCGGCGTTGCAGCTCCAGGTCACGGAACGGCTGGTGCGCGGCCAGCACCGCGCGGTGTGCAGCCCAGTCGGCATCGGTCATGTTCAGGGCGCCGATCTCCCAGCGCGTGCGCCCCATCACGTCCGACAGCGGAATGCCGTTCACGCTCAGATCACCCGCCAGTTGCACAAAGCGGCCCTCGGCATCGTGCTCCCAGTACCAGTCGGACGACAGGTCGCTCAGGGACCGGAAGCGCGCCTCGCTCTCGCGCAGCTCGTTCTCCACACGCACGTAGTCGCTCACATCGGCAAACGTACGCACCAGGCTGCCATCGGCCAGCGTGGTGGTGCGAACCTCGAACGTACGGCCATCGCGTGTGGTACGCCAGTACAGCGCCGGGGCAGCAGCGACAGCCCCCTGTGCCACGTAGTCGTGTCCGCGACGGTCCACCAGGCTATAGCCCTCGCCAAAGTCACCGCGCTCGGCCTGCACGCGCGTCAGGTCAGCAAGAGTGGGGCGGGTGGCCATCAGCGACTCGGGCAAGTTCAGCAGCTCCAGCACGCGCTCGTTGTAGACGGTGATGCGGCCATCGGGCCCGGTCTTGAAGATGCCCTGGCTCATGCTGGCCAGCGTGGCCTGCAGGGCCGAGCGCTGCTCCTGCAGCATGGTCAGAGCCTCTTGCCAGATGCGGGCATCCACCATGCGCACAGGCTGGCCCTGCCCCTTGGCGCCTTGCACCAGCGCCACCAGGCGGTTGAGCAGCTCGCTCAGGTGCGCTACGCCATCGGCCTCGCGCAGCACATAGTCGCCCAGCCCGCAGCGAAAGGCGCGCGCAGCCAGGGCCTCTTGCGCTGCATCGATGCACATCAGCACCGGGCGGCCAGCGCACAGCTCCAGCAGGCCGGGCAGTTCCTGGTCGGTGGGCTTGAGGCAAAGCACCACGGCATCCCAAGCCTGGCTGGCGAGGGGAGCCTTGGCAGTTTCTGGCGTGGGGCTGTTGACCACCCGCCAGTCGGGGTAACGCGTTGCCATGAGCCGCCGCGCGGCTGCCGCATGCTGGGTGTCAATGTCCACCCACAGGATGCCCACACCGTTCATGGCTGCGGCTCCTGCGATGCGGGCAGAGCGGTCGGCAGCGAGGGGGCTGAATGGCCCGGCAGATGCTCACGCTCGAACAGTTCGACGGGCCCCGGCCTTCCAAACAGATACCCCTGGAACCCCTCGCACCCATGCAGCCTCAGGAACGACAGCTGCCCCGTCGTCTCCACCCCCTCCGCCACCACCTCCAAATCCAGGCTCTTGGCCAGCGCCAGGATCGTCCGCACGATCGCCGCGTCGTTCGGGTCCGTCAGCACGTCCCGCACGAAGCTCTGGTCGATCTTCACCTGGTCCAGCGGCAGGCGCTTGAGGTAACTCAGGCTGGAATAGCCGGTGCCGAAGTCATCGAGCGCAAAACCCACGCCTTCGCTCTTGAGCTGCACCATGCGCGCGATGGTGTCTTCGATGTCTCCCAG
>NZ_JBWKYJ010000109.1:0-11590 GCF_059423685.1 Acidovorax sp. GW460-11-11-14-LB4
GTGCGGGAGCGGTGGTTTCCATAGGCGCCGCTTTACCTGGAGCAGCGTACGCAGCACGTGCCAGCGCTGCTTGCAGGGCCGTGGGCGGCTGGGTTGGCGCGGGGGCTGGGGCGGTCACATCAGGCCCTTTGCTGCCATCGACAGCGCCTGGCCCGGCGCCACGATCACATGGTCGAGCACGCGCACGTCCACCAGGGCCAGCGTGGTCTTCAGGGTCTGGGTCAGCGCCTCGTCGGCGCGGCTGGGTTGCACGCTGCCGCTGGGGTGGTTGTGGGCCAGCACCACAGCGGCGGCCTGGTGGTGCAGGGCGCGCAGCACCACCTCGCGCGGGTACACACTGGTCTGCGTGAGCGTGCCGCGAAACAGCTCCTCCAGGGCCAACAGGCGGTTTTGCGCATCGAGAAACAGCACCGCAAACACCTCGTGTCCCTTGGCGGCCAGGTGCAGTTGCAAATAGTGCTTGACGGTATCGGGCGAGTCGAACACCTCGCGTTCGCGCAACTGCTGGGCCAGGGCGCGGCGGGCCAGCTCCAGCACCGCCACCAGTTCGGCGCGTTTGGCGGGGCCCAAGCCCTTGATGCGTTCCAGGTCGGCCGCGCTGGTGTGCAACAGCCCGGCAATGCCGCCAAAGCCGCCGGTGACGGCGCCCGTGTCCGGGTCAATGCCGGGCGGGTCCAGCAGTTCCTGCGCCATCTGCAGCACGCCCTTGCCCACGATGCCCGTGCGCAGCAGGATGGCCAGCAGCTCGGCATCGGCCAGCGCGGCGGGGCCGCGTGCCAGCAGTTTTTCGCGGGGCTGGGCGTCAGCGGGCAGGTCTTTGATGGCCATGGAAGAGGAGGTGGAACGCGCCAGCAGCGGTGGCTGCGGTAGGGGTTTGCCCGGTTTTCTACAATCGCGGCAGTTTATCGGGACTCTCATGACCTCTATTTCCACCTCCCTTCCCACTGTTCAGCCGGGCTCCTTCCTCACGCTGCACTACCGCCTGGCCGGCCCGGCGGGGGATGTGATCAACACTTTTACCGACAAACCCGCCACCCTGTCGCTGGGCACGGGCGAGCTGTCGCCCGCCATGGAGCAGCGCCTGCTGGGCCTGGCCGAGGGCACGCGCACCACCTTCGAGCTGCCTGCGGGCGAGGCCTTTGGCGAGCGCAACCCCGACATGCAGCAGTGGGTGGCGCGCAAGCTGATGAACGAGCTGGGCGACCCCGACGAAAAATACAACGTGGGCGACGTGGTGCAGTTCCCCACGCCCGACGGCCAGGGCAGCTACGCCGGGGCCGTGATGCAGGTGCGTGACGACGGCGCCGTGCTGTTCGACTTCAACCACCCGCTGGCGGGCCAGCCCGTGACTTTTGAAGTGCAGCTGATCGGGATCCTGTGATGCTGGCGCCGAAAGAAATCCTGCTGGCCGAGCCGCGTGGCTTTTGCGCCGGTGTGGACCGCGCCATCGAGATCGTGGAGCGCGCCATCCAGAAGTTTGGCTCCCCCATCTATGTGCGCCACGAAATCGTGCACAACACCTACGTGGTCAACGACCTCAAGGCCAAGGGCGCGATCTTTATCGAAGAGCTGTCGGACGTGCCGCCTGGCGCCACGCTGGTCTTCAGCGCCCACGGCGTGAGCAAGGCCGTGCAGCAAGAGGCCGAGGCGCGTGGCTTCAGCATCTTCGATGCCACCTGCCCGCTGGTGACCAAGGTACACGTCGAAGTAGCCAAGCTCGCCAAAGAGGGCTACGAGTTCATCATGATCGGCCACAAGGGCCACCCCGAGGTGGAGGGCACCATGGGCCAGCTCGACCACGGTATCCATCTGGTGGAAGACGTGGAGGACGTGGCCCGCGTGCAGCCCGCGCAGACCGAGAAGCTGGCGGTGGTCACGCAGACCACGCTGAGTGTGGACGACGCTGCCGAAATCTCTGCCGCCGTGCGGGCGCGCTTTCCGAATGTGCGCGAACCCAAACAGCAGGACATCTGCTACGCCACGCAGAACCGGCAGGACGCCGTCAAGGTGCTGAGCCCGAAGGTGGATGTGGTGATCGTGGTGGGCAGCCCCACCAGCTCCAACAGCAACCGCCTGCGCGAGCTGGCCGCCAAGCTGGGCACCACCGCCTACATGGTGGACAGTGCTGACGAGCTGCAGGGCGATTGGTTCAAGGGCCGTTCGCGCGTGGGGCTCACGGCGGGCGCATCGGCGCCTGAAATCCTGGTGCAGCAGGTCATCGACCGCATCAAGGCGCTGGGCGCTGTGTCGGTCCGCACCATGGCGGGCATCGAGGAAACCATCAAGTTCCCGCTGCCCAAGGGGCTCAAGATCGATGCGGCCACGGGGCTGGAGATTCGGGAGCGCACGCCAGAGACAGGTCCATCGGCCCACTGACGGTGGCGTGAAGGGCAGCCGGTGATCGTGCAAGGGCGCCAACAGGCGCCCTTTTTTATTTACTCCTGAATTGATAGCGGCTGGCGCATATTCTTCTAGCACCAGCGGCCATTTTTATTCAAATATTCCCTTACAGGGGCACGGCGGGCCCGCTCCACAGGTCCAGTGGCGGGTCGGCTGCCACGGCGCGCAGGATGTCGGTGCGCGAGATAAAGCCCGACAGCACGCCCGCCTCGTCCGTCACCGGCAGGCCCGGCAGGCCCGTGTCCAGCAGCACGGCGGCCACGCGGCGCAGCTCGGTGTCGGGGGACACCGTGGGCACCGGGCTCACCATCACCTCGGCCACCGGGCGGCGGGCCAGGTCAATGGCCTGTTTGACGGCGCCGGGCTCGGGCAGCAGGTCCAGTGGCGCCATGTCGGCCCTCAGCAGCAGTCCGATCACACGGCCCAGCGCATCCAATACGGGCGCCTGCGCCACTTTGTGCTCGGCCAGGGTCTGCCAGGCATCGTTCACACGCACGTCGGGCGCCACACTCACGCCGCCGGTGGTCATCACATCGCTCACCTTGGTCAGCGGCTGGCGGGTGCTGGCCTGTGGGCCTTGCTCGGTCTGTGCGTAGGCGCTCATGGCGTCGTGCATGCGCAGGTTGACGATGGCTGCAGGCGCAGCAGCGTTGGTGTCGGCCGCAGTGGGGCGGGGCGGGGCCGTGAAGACGGGCCCTGGCTGGCCATCTTGTGCGTCCATGGCCCGCGTGCGCAGGGCCTGCGGGCGCTGCACGCTGCGCACCGCAGAAATACGTGCCAGGTTTTCGGGGCCACCCCGGTACATCTGGCCTGACGGGCCGAACACAAAGAACATGATTTTTCTCCTGCGCGCAGGCCGGCCAGCGCGGTGGGGTGGGGACTGCTCTGCCCATGTTATCGGCAGTTGTGCGGCGCGCGTGCAGTCAGCGTTGTGTCTGCATGTTGCGGGCAGCCCCTACACTGCCCCCTTCTTTTGACACCATCTGCCATTCGGAGCCCCTGCATGATCGACCGCGCCGCCATTGCCGCTGCCCGCCGCCAACTGGCCACCCAGCCCGACTTTCTGCGCACCACGCCGCTGATGCGCCTGTCCGGCAAGTCCTTGGGCGTGGACTCTGCAGAGGTCTGGCTCAAGCTGGAGCATTTGCAGGTGGGCGGCAGCTTCAAGGCGCGCGGCATGTTGTACCGCCTGCTGGCCAACCCGGTGCCAGAGAGCGGTGTGATCATTGCCTCCGGCGGCAACGCCGGCATTGCCGTGGCGGCGGCCGCCCAGGCCCTGGGAGTGCGCTGCGAGGTCTTTGTGCCCGAGGTCTCGCCCGAGGCCAAACGTGCCCGCCTGCGCGCCCTAGGGGCAGAGGTGGTCATCACCGGCGTCGCATATTCCGAAGCCTTTGAAGCCTGCGTGGCCCGTCAGAAGGCCACGGGTGCGCTGCAGGCCCATGCCTACGACCAGCCCGAAGTGGTAGCGGGTGCGGGCACGCTGGCGCTGGAGATGGAAGAGCAGGGTGGCCGCCTGCCCGACACGGTGCTGGTCAGCGTGGGCGGTGGCGGCCTCATTGGCGGTGTGGCCGCGTGGGTGGATAGTCGCGCCCATGTGGTGGCACTGGAGCCCGAACGCGCGCCCACCCTGCACGCCGCGCGGGCTGCGGGCCAGCCGGTGGATGTGGGTGTGGGCGGCGTGGCTGCCGACTCGCTGGGCGCGAAGCGCATCGGCGCCATTGGCTGGGAGGTGAGCCAGCGCCATGTGCACGACGCGTTGCTGCTGCCCGACGATGCCATCCGCGCTGCCCAGTTGTGGCTGTGGAAGGAGTTGAAACTGGCTGTGGAACCCGCCGCTGCGCTGGGCCTGGCCGCACTGCAAACCGGCGCCTACAAGCCCCAGCCACAAGAAACGGTGGCCCTGATTCTCTGCGGCGCCAACTTTGATCCGGCCAGCCTTGCCTGAGCCGGTGCCGACCACCCCCTTAAAATCCTGCAATGCTTGACATTCTTCTCCTCCGCAAAGACCTCGACACCGCCATCGCGCGGCTGGAAACTCGCAAAAAGCCCCAGGCCTTCCTGGACGTCTCCGTTTTCCAGGCCCTGGAGTCCGAGCGCAAGACGCTGCAGACCCGCACCGAAGAGCTGCAGGCCCAGCGCAACCAGCTGTCCAAGCAGGTCGGCATGCTGATGAGCCGGGGCGACAAGGACGGCGCCGAAGCCGTCAAGGCCCAGGTGGCCGCAGGCAAGGTGGAGCTGGAGCAATCCGCCGCGCGCCTGGAGCAGATCCAATCCGAACTGTTGGCCATGTTGGTGGCCGTGCCCAACTTGCCGCACGAGTCCGTGCCGGTGGGCAGCGACGAAGCTGGCAACGTGGAAGTGCGCCGCTGGGGCGCGCCTGCCAAATTCGATTTCGAGGTGAAAGACCATGTCGATGTCGGCACCCCGCTGGGCCTCGATTTCGATATGGGCGTCAAGCTGTCGGGCTCGCGCTTCACCGTGATGAAGGGGCCTATTGCCCGCCTGCACCGTGCCCTCAGCCAGTTCATGCTGGACGTTCAGACCCAGGAGCATGGCTACACCGAGTGCTACGTGCCCTACGCGGTGAACGCCGATTCCCTCAAGGGCACCGGCCAGCTGCCCAAGTTTGAAGGCGATCTGTTTGCCGCCAAGAAGGGCGGCCAAGATGGCGAGCCTGTGCCGGACAACGCGGCGCTCTACCTCATCCCCACCAGCGAAGTACCGCTGACCAACTTTGTGCGCGACGTGGTGGTGGCCGAGTCCGACCTGCCCATCAAGATCACGGCCCACACGCCATGCTTCCGCTCTGAAGCGGGCAGCTACGGCCGTGACACGCGCGGCATGATCCGCCAGCACCAGTTCGACAAGGTCGAGATGGTGCAGATCGTGCACCCCGACAAGAGCTACGAAGCGCTGGAGGAAATGACCCGCCACGCAGAAGCCGTGCTGCAAAAGCTGGGCCTGCCCTACCGCGTGATGAGCCTGTGCACCGGCGACATGGGCTTTGGCGCCGCCAAGACCTACGACCTGGAAGTGTGGCTGCCCGCGCAGAACACCTACCGCGAGATCAGCTCGGTGAGCAACTGCGAAGCCTTCCAGGCCCGCCGCCTGCAAGCCCGCTTCAAGAATGCCCAAGGCAAGAACGAGCTGCTGCACACCCTGAACGGCTCGGGCCTGGCCGTGGGCCGCACGCTGGTGGCAGTGCTCGAAAACTACCAGCAAGCCGACGGCAGCGTGACGGTGCCCGAGGTGCTGCGCCCCTACCTGGGCGGCACCGCTGTGCTCAAGCCCTGAAAATCTGGCTATAATCGAACGCTTCGACACACAGGAGAGGTGGCAGAGTGGTCGAATGTACCTGACTCGAAATCAGGCGTAGTGGCAACACTACCGTGGGTTCGAATCCCACCCTCTCCGCCAGCATCAAGGCCCTGTAGCTATCTAATCAATAGCACGGGGCCTTTTTCTTTGGGTCCGTTGGAACAATTCAGGCGGCTCGCTGACCCGCTTCGCATGCTGCAGGTGAAGCGGGTCGCAGATTCGCCATGGTGTTCGTATCGCTGTGCGGACGCAGGACGGGTAGGGTATTCGTTGCAATGCATGGCCGCGTTCCGCGCAGCGCCAGAATACGGGTAGCGCGCCCCGCGCCTGACGCCACGAAAGAACCTCGCATGCTTCCTGAGACCCTGACAACATCCCCCATCCGCCTGACCCAGTACAGCCACGGCGCGGGCTGTGGCTGCAAGATCAGTCCCAAGGTGCTGGACGTGATCCTGGCGGGCAGTGGGGCGCAGCACCTGGACCCCAGGCTCTGGGTGGGCAACACCTCGCGGGACGATGCGGCGGTGTATGCCCTGGATGCCGAGCGCGGCGTGGTGTCCACCACCGATTTCTTCATGCCCATCGTGGATGACCCGTACGACTTCGGGCGCATTGCTGCCACCAATGCGATCAGCGACATCTACGCCATGGGGGCTGATCCGCTGATGGCCATTGCCATCCTGGGGTGGCCGGTGAATGTGCTGCCGCCTGAGGTCGCGCGTGAGGTGGTGCGCGGCGGGCGTGCGGTGTGCGATGCGGCAGGTATTCCGCTCGCGGGCGGTCACTCCATCGATGCGCCGGAGCCCATTTTCGGCCTGGCGGTGACGGGCATCGTCGAAAAGCGCCATCTCAAACGTAACGACACGGCTACGGAGGGTTGCCGCCTGTATCTGACCAAGCCCCTTGGGATCGGCATCCTGACCACCGCAGAGAAAAAAGCCAAGCTGCGCCCCCAGGATGTGGGCGTGGCGCGCGACCTGATGTGCACGCTCAACCGGCCAGGGAGCCGATTCGGCCGGCTGGCCGGCGTGCAAGCGATGACGGATGTGACCGGCTTCGGCCTGTTGGGGCATCTGGTCGAAATGGCGGAGGGCAGCGGCTTGAGCGCTGTGATTGACTACGCGGCAGTACCCCGCCTGAAGGGAGTGGACTACTACATGGACCAGGGCTGTGTGCCTGGAGGCACGCTGCGCAACTTTGACAGCTACGGTGCGAAGATTGCGGCCCTGACCGAGGTGCAAAAGCACCTGCTGTGCGACCCTCAGACCAGCGGGGGGCTGCTGGTGGCCGTGAGTCCGGAGGGCGAGGCCGAGTTCCTGCAGGTGGCCGCGGAACTGGGCCTGGCGCTGCAGCCCATCGGCCAGCTCACCCCGCGACAGGCCTTTGCCGTCGAGCTGCGCTGATGCCCGACAACCTGACGGGCTACCGGCACATCTTCCTGAACGATGTGCCCATGATGGACGTGCGCGCGCCGGTGGAGTTTGGGCAGGGCGCGTTTCCTGGGGTTGCCAACCTTCCCCTGATGGACGATGGCGAGCGTCAGCAGGTGGGCACCTGCTACAAGCACAAGGGCCAGGAGGCCGCGATTGCGCTGGGGCACCAGCTGGTGTCTGGCGGCATCAAGCGCCAGCGCATTGAGGCGTGGGCGCAGTTTGCGCAGACGCATCCACAAGGCGTGCTGTATTGCTTTCGTGGCGGGCTGCGCTCGCAGATCGTGCAGCAATGGTTGCTGAACGAAGCGGGCATGGACTACCCCCGGGTGGTGGGGGGCTACAAGTCCATGCGGGGTTTCCTCATCGGCACCACGCAGGCTGCGGCGGCGGAGTGTGGGTTTGTGGTGCTCAGTGGCCTGACCGGCACCGGCAAGACCGAGGTGATTGCGCAACTGGCCAACGGCTTGGACCTGGAAGGCCATGCCAACCACCGTGGCTCCAGTTTTGGTCAGCGCGTGAGCGGCCAGCCGACGCAGATCGATTTTGAGAACCGGCTGGCCATCGACGTGCTGAAGAAACGAGCACGGGGCCATGCGACTTTTGTGCTGGAGGACGAGGGGCGCCATGTGGGCAGCTGCTCGGTGCCCCTGGAGCTGCGGCAGCGGCTGGAGCAGGTGCCCATCGTCTGCCTGGAGGACGCTTTCGATGCCCGTGTGGAGCGCATCTTGCGCGACTATGTGTGGCAGCAGTGCGCAGATTTTGTGGCCGTCCATGGCGAGGTGGCGGGTACCGACCTGTTTGCAGCGCGGTTGCTCGATAGCTTGGGCAAACTCGCCAAGCGCCTTGGGGGCGACCGCTACCAGGCGCTTCGTGGGTCGATGCAGGCAGCGCTGGTACAGCAACGCAATCAGGGTGACCTGTCTCTGCACCGCGGCTGGATTGCTGCACTCATGCGCGACTATTACGACCCGATGTATGCCTACCAGCGGCAAAGCCGGGCTGATCGCATCGTTTTCCAGGGCGACCACCGGGCGGTGCTCGATTTTCTGCAGTCGTAGTCAGCCCCTCGCCGCTAGCTATTGCTCGTCGTCGTCCGGCGGCGCATCCAGCCGCTGCGGCAGCACCAGCCGGAACTCGGCCCCCCGCCCTACGTCGCTGTCCACCTCCAGCGCACCGCCGTGGCGCAGCACGACGGTCTGCACCAGTGCCAGGCCCAGACCGACCCCTGCGATGGCCGGGTGGCTGTGGTCGTGCAACCGCTGGTAGGGCGTGAACAGACGGCCTTGCTGCTCGGGGGCAATGCCCGGGCCCTGGTCCCGTACCGACACCACCCAGTGCGTACCCCGCGCCACGATGGCGCACTGCACCGTGCCGCCATCGGGGCTGAACTTGATGGCGTTGTGGATCACGTTGGTCAGCGCGCGGGACAGCAGGGCGCGGTCGCCCAGGCAGGGCGCAGTGTCTGGGGTGGACACCGTGCGCACGTCCACGTTGCGGTCGCGGGCCAGGGTCCAGAGGTCGTCGGTGGTTTCGGATAGCAGGGCGGCCAGGTCCAGCGGCGCCATGCGGTATTCCTGCGTCTGCGCGCTGGCCAGTTGCACAAAACTTTCGGCCATGCCCAGCGAAGCCTGTGCATAACGTTCGATGCGCTCCAGCAACTCGTGGTCCGACAGGCGGCCGGGGTAGGCACGCTGCATCTCCAGCAGCGTCAGGATGGACGCGTTGGGCGCGCGGATGTCGTGCGAGATGAAGTGCATCGCCTGGTCGCGTTGTTGCAGCGCACGGCGCATCTCGGTCAGGTCCACCAGGGTCAGCAGCCAGCCTGCATTGGCCAGATTGGTGAAAGGCTTGCACTGCACCAGCAGACTGCGGCCCCGGGCGTCGGTGCCCTCGGTCTGTTCTGGCAAGGCAGCATGCTGCAAGGCTGCCTGGGTAACGATCGGCTCTTGAGTCCCTGTCTGCACCAGGTCGGCCAGCAGGTCCACCACGGACAGGCCCTGCAAGGAGGGCTGGGCGGGCCCACCCAGGTGTTGGCGGGCCGCCTGGTTGGCCAGCAGGATTTCACCGTCGGGGGCGCAGACGATGGTGGGTGAGGGCAACTGCTGCAGGCTTTCGCTCACGAACTGGTGCAGGTCACGCAGCTGGCGGGATGCGCGCTCCACGGCGTTGATGCGGCGCTCCAGAAAGTCGGCGGAGTCTCCGGGCCGTCTGCGCAACCGCATGGCCAGGCCTTGGCGCTGAAGGTTCTCCATCTCCAGCCGCAGAAAGTGCGCAGCCGCGCTCAGGCGCCGCCAGCTCCACAGCGGGTAGGCCAGCGCCAGGCCCAGCAAGGCGGCGGCCGGAGCGAACTGCAGACCTGCCCACCAGGGCAGGGCCATGCTCAGCAGCAAGGTGGCCAGGGCCAGCCCGGCGCTGGTCAGCAAGGCGGCCAGGGGGCCGATGAGCAGCAAGGCCACCAGCGCACAGGCCACAGGCACCAGGTTGAAGGCGATGTTCAAGGCCTGCGGTGCGCGCACGATGTGTTCGCCGGCCAGGCGGGCATCCAGCACATGGGCAACCACCTCCACGCCCGGCATCAGGCGCGACTGCTGGCTGACGGGCGTAGCAAACATGTCGCCCAGCCCCGAGGCTGCAGCGCCGACCAGCACGTACTTGCCCTCCAGTGCTCCGGCTGGCACCTGGCCACGCAGCACATCAATGTAGGAGTAGGTGGTGAAGGGCGATGGCCCGGCGGCGTAGGCGATGAGCGTGGGGTCATTGCGTTGCCAGGGGCCGGTATCCGATGCGCTGGCGGGCGAGGGCGCGCAGGCGGCCACAGATTGACGGTCTGCCACGCACTGCAGCGCCATGCTGAAGTGGTGCCAGGGGGCGGCTGCCGGGCCTTCCTGCAGGTACAGGCTGCGCACCACGCCATCGCTGTCGGGCGCCACATGCACATGGCCCAGGCCTGCGGCAGCCTCGGCAAAGGCGGGCCAGGGCAGGTCGGTCTGGTTGCTGACCGGGCCATAGCCGCGTCGCAGCACGGGCAGCACCACACGGGCGCTGCGCCGGATGGCGTCGGTGAGCAGCAGGTCGTCCTCGGGATAGTCCAGGTCGGCTTCGTTGAACAGCACGTCCATGCCGATGGCACGGGGGTTCTGGGTGGTCAGGCGCGAGATCAGCTCGGCATGCAGCGCCCGGCGCCAGGGCCAGCGGCCGATGGCGGCAATGCTGGCGTCGTTGATGGCCACGATCGCGATGTCGGGGTGTGCGGGCCGCGAGACCAGTCGCATGCCTGCATCCTGCACTAGGTGGTTGACGCGGCTCAGGCTATCCGCGGTGCTGAGCCAGGCCACCAGCGCCATCAGCGCGCAGGCCAGCAGCGCCCATTCCAGGCGGCGTCGGCGGCGGCGCAGGTGGGCGATGGTCAGCATGAAAGGGGTGCTGGGATGCGGGGCGTGTGCTCAGCGCATGCCAGGGCCGCTGCGCGCGCTGGTGCGACCCGCACGGCTGGGCTGGACGGGCTCCATGCCCCGCTCAAGGGCGCCCCACGGGCGTGCCGCTGCTGGTGGACACCGGCAAACCCGCACCGGTGCGGATGCCAGTGCCCACGCGGATCTTGCGCGGGGGGGAGAAATCGCTCTCCAGCCCGCTGGCATCCAGCACCTGGATGCGCACCAGGTACTCGCCGGCAGCGAGGTTGCTGGCCGTCCAGGTCGGGGCGTCGAGCACGGTGTCCTCTGCGATCTTGGCAAAGTCCAGATCGGTAGCCACAGTGCGCTGCAGCCGGAAGCGCTGGCCCGCCTGGGCAGGCCAGTGCAGGCGCACGGTCGGGTCTCCGTCCTCCGCCTGCAGAGCTTGCAGGGACAAGGCGGTCGGCCGGTCGGCCACCGTGAAAGGCTGTGGCGGTGCAAACGGCCCCTGGTCTGCTTGCCCGTCGGGCAGTGCCAGCAGGCTGGCGATGCGCCAGAAGTAGCTGCCTGCGGGCAGCGCCCCCAGGGGCAGGCGGCATTCGGTCAGGCGCTGCTCGTCGCGCAGGGGCTGGCTGAACTGGGCGTCGGCGGCCACCTGCACGCGGTACCAGCGCACGCCTGGGACTTCCGTGCAGCGCAGCTCGGCCGCGCCACTGGGTACGACGGCGCCGGGCGCAGGGTGCTGGTACAGCGGTGCGACCGGGCGTGTTTTGACGGTGAACGGCTGCACGGCGGGCAGGCCCGCGATGTCTGCATCGTCCAGTGCCCGAACGGCCAGGTAGTAGCGGCCATCGTCCAGCGCCTTCCAGCGCAGACGGCCGTCGGGGAAGCTGCCATGGCGCAGCACCTGGGTGAACGCCGGGTCCTGCGCTACCTGTGCCACATACCGGGTGGCCCCGGAGGCCATGGGCAGGTCGATGGCCAGCAGTCCCGCATCGCCCAGTGTGGTGGGCATGCCGGAGGTATCGGGGGCGGGCAGCAAAGGGC
>NZ_JBWKYJ010000110.1:0-11526 GCF_059423685.1 Acidovorax sp. GW460-11-11-14-LB4
TCTACCAGGGCGATCACAGCCTCTGGCGCGTTCAGACTGGCCAACTGTCCATAACTGCGTGCTGTGCATAACGCTGCTTATGGAGAGCTCTCCATAAGCAGCGGTTGCTGCCGTTCGAGTTTTCAACGTGCATGCCCTTGGCGTGCCGGATTGCGATCACTCCTATTCATGCATCGTGGTAAGGCGCAGAGACAGGTTTCAGGCGCGTAGTTGACATTGCTAGAGAGTTGACAACAGCGTGCAGAGATCTGCAAGCTCGACGAGCAAGACTGCAGCAGCATCAAGCATGGTGCGATCAATCACCTGGGCGTGTCGCCAGCGTTGATGGCTTACCGCGAGCACAAGGCCATGCTGGGCAAGACTTAGGCCGGCGAGAAGTTCCCGGCGGTTGTGATGATGGGGGCTGGCTGGATGGTGGTCCCCGACATCAAACCAGGCAAGTGATGGTGAGTGGCTGACCCGCCCTGGGTCAGCCACTCAGTCGGGATCGCTGTTTGCAGGTGATCCCGTCCTTTTTGTCAGTTGGCGCAGCAGCGCTGTGGCCAACCAGCCATCACTTTGATCCACCCGAAGCCTTGGCCACGTAGGCCGCCAGGGCGGCAATTTGCGCATCACTGAGTTTGCCGTTGTAGGACGGCATCTGCCCAATCCCGTTGCGCAGCGCGGTGGCCACGCGCTTGGCATCGGGCTTGAGCTCGTCCAGGCTGGGGCCCACGGCGCCTTCGGCTCCCGCGTCCTTGAGCGCATGGCACAGGGCGCAGGCAGGCACCGCGCCTTGGCCGAACAACACCTTGCCTTGTTGAAGTTGCGCGGCATCGTCGGCGGCGTGCACGGGCAGCACTGTGAATGCCAACGACCACAGGGCAGCGACCAACGCGTGTTTTTGGATTGTGCGCTTCATGCCACGCTCACTTTCACGGCGTGGTCGGCCCAGCTGGTGTTGTTGTAGCCGCCCGCGTTTTCCATGCGTTGTTCGGGCTGCACGTTGCCTGCGGTGTCGGTGGCTCGGCTCGCCAGGGTGAACTGGCCCGCCGGCAGGCGTGCCGCAAAAACAAACTGCCGCCACGCAAAGCGGCCGAGGTCGGGCCCCACCATGCGCGCGAGCTGCCAGGTTTTTCCGCCGTCCAGAGAAACCTCGACCTTGGCCACCGCGTTCATGCCGCCAAACGCCACGCCATGGATCTGTGTGTCACCCGCTTTAAGCGGGGCGCCGTCCGTGCCGGGACCGTTGATCCACGACTTCACCGTCATTTCCTGCACCGATGGCTGCGACGGGTCGCCCTTCGCGCCGGGCGGTGAAATGCGGTAGCCGTGCGACATGATGCGTGCGTCGGTCTCCTGAGCGGTGAAGGCCAGGCGTTTGACGTACTTGATGTTGTTCACGCCCGTGTAACCCGGCACGATCAAGCGCAGTGGGCCGCCGTGGGCCAGCGAAATCGGCACACCGTTCATTTCCCAGGCCAGCAGGGCATCGGCGAGTGCGGCAGCAGGCACCGAGCGTTCCACGATCACGCTCTTGGGGTCCAGTCCATCGGGGAGTTTTTCGCCGCCTGTGCCGGTGAGGTAGGCCATGCCGGCCTCCACGCCGCCCAGGGCATCCACCACCCAGCGCACCGGCACACCGCTCCACACCACACAGCCTGCTGCGCCCACTTGCCAAGGCGTTCCACTGGGCTTGTTGGGGAAGTAGCCGCGTCCGTTGCCAGAGCATTGCAACACCATCGCCGTGGTCTCGATGCCCATGCGCTTGAGGTCGCCCAGCGTGAGTTTGCGCGGGTTCTTCACCCCCTCGATGTTGATCTCCCAGGCATCGCGGTTGCCCAGGATCGAGACGTCGGGCGCGGGCAGGTTGTTGCGGATGTAGAGCTGCTCGGACGGCGTGATTACGCTGGTGCCGAACACACTGCGCTTGGTCTCAATGGTGGTGCTGCTGTGCACGATCAGGCTGGCCGGGTCCTTCCAGCCCACGTACGCTGGCAGAGGCTTGGCAGCACCGGCCACGGCGACGGGCGCGGTCTCACCAGCAGCGGCTGCGGTGCGGCCAAAGCTGGCCAGACCAACGGCAGCCAAAGCAGCGCCGCTGCCGGCCAGCAGGTGGCGCCGGGGGAGCGAGGTGGGTTGTTGGTTCATTTCTGGGGTCTCCGGTGGTTGGGCGTCGTGCGCCGGTTGGGGTGAAAGGGGTGAGCGGTTGATTCGTTGACAGGGACGCGGTGCCTCAGCCTGGCCCGGACACGGGAGGTGCCTGCAGTGCCGTCTGCGCGACCGCCAGTGCCTTCTTTTTCTGGGCCACCAGCAACAAGGGCTTGCCCTCGCGCGAGCGGATCACCTTCCAGTGCACGTTGCTCCACCAGCCGCTGGCCTCGCGCAGGTCCACAGGCTGGTCAAAGGCATACACCGTCACCATGCCGCCCTTCTCGAAGAACGTGGTGAGGTGGTAAGCGAGGTGACCTTCGATATCGCATGGCCGCATGAGTTGGGGAAACCCGGGCACCACGTTGGCGTCCCGCATGCCCAGGTGCATGAGCAACTGGCGCTGCTCCATGAAACTGCCCCGCAAGCTGCGCTCGTGGTATTCGTGGTCGATCGCGTCGCGCACCATCGCTGGCGGTCGCACGGCTAGCACCCCGCCGCTGGTGCCACCGGCCAGCAAAAGCGCAGCCAGAAAACGCTGCAAGCCGCGTCGCGCCAGCAGCGGCTGCGGCTTTCGGTACAGGTGTGCCGGTGCGTCGCTGGCCTCGAAGGCGATCGCCAACTCGGCGCGCGCGCGCAAATCGAATTCGCTGTCGGGCAGGAAAGGCGCGTCGGTATCGGGGCTCATGTCTTGGTCCTGCGAAACGGGGTAACGTTGACATCGGCCTTGGGTGTCGCAGGTACCCCCATGGCCAGCTTCAAAGCGTCGCGCGCACGGGCTAGGCGCGACAACACCGTGCCGGGCGCGATCTCCAGCGCCTCGGCCATCTGGGCGGTGGGCATGTCGTCGAAATAAAACAGCACCAGCACCTCGCGGTGGATGGGCGCCAGGCGCGCGAGCGCCTTGACGACATCGAGTTTGTCGTCCAGCCCCGCGTCGGGCGCCGCTTGCTCGGGCTGCTCTTCATCGTCCAGCGACTGCATGCTGGGTGCGGCCTGGCGAAAGGCGGCGCGGCGCATGATCTGAAAGAGCCAAGCCCGTGCCAGCGCAGCGTCGCGCAGTTGCTCCCGGTGCTTCCAGGCGTTGGCAAAACAGTCTTGCACCACGTCTTCGGCAATGGCGCGCGAACCAGTGAGCGCCCACGCACTGCGCAGCAAAAAACGGTAGTGCTCACGCACCCATTGGTTATAGCGGGACTCGGCAGACTGGAACAGCATGGTGATCAAGAGCGCTGCGTGGCTTGGTTCATTCCGTGGCGCTCATCGGTACTTTCCCTAGGGCTGTCGATCAAGGCCCCCGCGTCCCACCCAGCGACGGAAATTCCGCTTCCGCACCTTTGGCTGTGCGCTGCTGCAGGGTGTGCAGTCGGCGTTGCATGCTCTGGATCTCCACCGTCTGCCCGGCAATGATTTCCTCGGCCAACTGCCGGGTGACAGGATCGCGCCCATGCTGCAACACCAGCCGCGCCATGTCCACAGCGCCGGCGTGGTGCGGAATCATCATCGCCAGAAAGTCCTGGTCGGCCTGGCCTGCGTAGCCCGGGCTGTGCATGGCCTGCATCATGCGGGCCATCGATTCGTCCATATCCCGCTGGAATGCGCTGGTGTGCGCGGCGCTGGCGCCGTGGCTGGTGTGCGCGCCGCTCATGCCGTCTGGCCCTTCTCGCCCACACGCACGTAGACGAGGTTGATGCTCTTTTTGTTGCGCAGCGCGCCAGAGGGCAGCGTCAGATTGCCCAGGGGGATCTGCGCAATGAAGGTCGGGCGCAGCGGGTCGCTCACATCAAATGCACTGCACACGGTCTGGCCCGCGTTGGGCGTGCCGGGCAGCTCGTCCTGTTCGTGGGCCACATACAGCAGCGTGTTCTCGGGGTTGGTCCACAACCCGTGCGACTCGCGGCCACGGCTGGAGAAGGTGCCCACCACCTTGCGCTGTCCGCCCGGAGCGCTGCGGTCGATGATGGCGATCGGGCTCGACGCCACGCCGCCGGGGCCACCATCGTCGATGCGCGCCAGGCTGGCATAGACCACGCTGCCGCGCGCATTGCGCACGAACTCAACGTGGTTGGGCCGCGCGCCCATGCCCAGCGGCACGGTGTCGATCAGGTCGAAGCCACCCTGCGTCGAGCGGCAAGACACCGCATCAGCCAGCTTGTGCGAGAACCACACCTCGGCACCGTCGGGTGTGGTCTTCATGAAGGGCGTGAAGCCGGGTTTGTCCTGTGCGCTGATGTCCAGCGTGGTCAGCCGCTGCGGTTGGCTGTGGCCATCCGCGCCGGGGTTGACGCGGAACACGTCGATCTTCGACACCTTCTGGCTGGCCACAAAGGCCAACGTACCCTCACGGTTGAACCACACCTGCGCCGGGCCGCTCAGCGTGGGCAGGTATTGGCGAACCGCGCTGGAGCCCGGGCTGTCGGCCCCCTTGAGCTGGCGAACGGCACGATCGACGCCGACGATGGCAATGCGGTCTTCACCGCGCAGCGTGACCCACAGCTCGCGGCCGTTGCGCGTGAAAGTGGGCTCGTGCGGTTCGCGGCCCAGCAGCAGGCCACTACTCAGGCGCTCGGGGTTGGTGGTGGGCCCAGACGCAGGGTTGGGTGTGTTGCCGATGACGCGGCGCTGCTCGGCGTCGATCAGATAAATGTTGCTGGAGCCGCGCCCGCTGGTGGCCAGCAACCGGCCATCGGGCGACGGCACCGCGCCGTGCGCATCGATACAGCCGTGGTACAGCGGCTTGTGGACCATCGCCGCGTGCGTTGGCGCCACGCCGGCCGTCACAAAGCGAAACGGGGGACGAGGGTCTTCGTCAAAGCTGGTCAGGTTGATCGTCGACTCGACGGTGTTGGTCTTCGGGTCGATGACCACCAGCGTGTTGGAGTCTTCATTGGTGATGAAGACGCGATCGCGCGGGTCGATGCCGGTGGCTGCGGCTCCCGCTGAAGCGCCGGACGGGGCCTGGGCATGTGCTGCGGGCAGCGCGCTGGCTGCCGCGGCGGCCAGGGTGTACTTGAGAATGTCGCGGCGTTGGGTGGTCATGTTTGCTTTCTGAGTTGTTGTGGAGAGTGATCGCTTGGGTCGTGGGCCGGCAGCCGCCGATGAACCACTGCCCAGCGCTTGCTTCAGGTCAAGAGCGCGGCTCGGGCCGTTTCATTCCCTGGGCATGCCGACAGCGCGTCGCGCCGACGCCGCCCTGGCCTTCAGCGCGGGGTGCCAAGTTGCCGATAGACCTCGGCCGACACCTGCGCCAGCACGCTGCGGTCGGCGTCGGACGACAGGGCGTAGCCGAAGGGACCGTCGACCCAGTAGAAGACATTGACCACACCTTCGCGTGCGAAGCGGAAGGCCGTGTCTGTGTTCTTCACGCCGGCCTGCAGTGCCTTGTCCGGCCCCGCGGCACTGCCCACGTCGGCGACATCGTTGGACACGTACAGCGTCAGCTTGCTGCCGAGCTCGTTGCGGTACATGAACTGCGCCACCGGCCCCTGGCCACCCGGCAACAGGCGCCCGCCTTCCAGCGTGTAGCCCTGGGCCTGCAGGTGCGGCGGCTTCATCGGCGCGCCCATGCGCTTGGACAGCCAGGCCACGAGCTGGTCTTCGTGCGCCGCGTCCACCTCGACCGGGCGGCGCGCGTCTGGGCTGTACACCGCATGGGCCACCGCCGCGCGCTGTGCGAAGCTGCCCGCTGACACCAGCGTCAGGCCGCGCTCGGCGGGTGCTGCGGCGGCCATGCGGCCGGCATCGTCGCCCCCCGCGGGCAGGCCGCCCCGCAAGCCCCAGCCTGTGGCGCCGCTGATGACGGCGATGGCGATCCCAGCGGCCAGGCGCTGGAGGTACCAAGGCGTCTGCGGCACGGCACGCGGGCGCGCCGATTTCAGCAGGCGCTGCGGCGGCTGTTCATACAGCACGGGATCGAACAAGACGTGCAGTTCGCGCTTCTGCGCCCGGTAGGCCTCCAGGCGCTGCGCGTCTTCAGGGCGTGCGGCCAGATAAGCGGCGATCTCGACCTGGCGCTCAGCGGGCAGGCGGCCATCAACGAACGCATGCAGGTCGGCCTCGGTGACCGGGGGAATGGACGGTGGCGGACGGTCGGTATTCATGGGTTGCTTCTCAATACATTCATTTGACGACTTTCAGCCGCACCGGTTCTGCGCGGCCTTCCATCAGGCCGCGCAGGCGCTCACGGCCTCGCGACAGGCGCGACATCACGGTGCCGATGGGGATACCCAGGGCCTGCGCCACATCGGCATAGGCCATGTCTTCCAGCGTCACCAGAAGAAGCACTTCCTTCTGCTCGACGGGCAGCAAGTCCAGTGCAGCCTGCAGATCCAGTACAGCCAGCCTGTCGGTTTGTGTCGGCGCCACCGGCACTTCGGGCGTGTCGTCGTCCATGGTCACGGTGTGCAGCCTGGGACGGCGCACGCCATCGACGTGCAGGTTGTGCATGATGCTGAAGAGCCAGGCGCGCATGTCGGCCACGCCGCCCCACAGGTTCGACTTGGCCCAGGCCCGCTCCAGCGTGTCCTGCACCAGATCGTCGGCGTCGTCACGGTTGTTCACCAGCGCGCGCGAATAGCGGCGCAGGCGCGGCACCCAGCTCAGCAGGCTTGCGTCGTCTTGCATCGGGGGGTCGTGGCCTGAGGGTCTGGACGGAAGTCGACAGCAAATGTCATTCCTTGATGATGTGCCAGACGTCTTTGAAGTTGTCGCCGGCGCGGTCGCCGGGCTTCTGGTCGGCCTGGTAGGTGTACACCGGCTTGCCCTTGTAGGCCCACTGGCGCGCACCGTCGTCGCGCATGACGATCGTGTATGCACCGGCGGGTTGGTCGCTGGCGGCGGCCATCGCGTGCGGCCAGATAAGCGGCGATCTCGACCTGGCGCTCAGCGGGCAGGCGGCCATCAACGAACGCATGCAGGTCGGCCTCGGTGACCGGGGGAATGGACGGTGGCGGACGGTCGGTATTCATGGGTTGCTTCTCAATACATTCATTTGACGACTTTCAGCCGCACCGGTTCTGCGCGGCCTTCCATCAGGCCGCGCAGGCGCTCACGGCCTCGCGACAGGCGCGACATCACGGTGCCGATGGGGATACCCAGGGCCTGCGCCACATCGGCATAGGCCATGTCTTCCAGCGTCACCAGAAGAAGCACTTCCTTCTGCTCGACGGGCAGCAAGTCCAGTGCAGCCTGCAGATCCAGTACAGCCAGCCTGTCGGTTTGTGTCGGCGCCACCGGCACTTCGGGCGTGTCGTCGTCCATGGTCACGGTGTGCAGCCTGGGACGGCGCACGCCATCGACGTGCAGGTTGTGCATGATGCTGAAGAGCCAGGCGCGCATGTCGGCCACGCCGCCCCACAGGTTCGACTTGGCCCAGGCCCGCTCCAGCGTGTCCTGCACCAGATCGTCGGCGTCGTCACGGTTGTTCACCAGCGCGCGCGAATAGCGGCGCAGGCGCGGCACCCAGCTCAGCAGGCTTGCGTCGTCTTGCATCGGGGGGTCGTGGCCTGAGGGTCTGGACGGAAGTCGACAGCAAATGTCATTCCTTGATGATGTGCCAGACGTCTTTGAAGTTGTCGCCGGCGCGGTCGCCGGGCTTCTGGTCGGCCTGGTAGGTGTACACCGGCTTGCCCTTGTAGGCCCACTGGCGCGCACCGTCGTCGCGCATGACGATCGTGTATGCACCGGCGGGTTGGTCGCTGGCGGCGGCCATCGCGGGCGGCCACAGCGCGGCGCAGCCGCCGTTGCAGGTGCTCTTGCCGCTGCCTGCCACGTCCTTGTCGAAGGTGTAGAGCGTCATGCCCTTGGCGTCGACCAGCGCGCCGTTGGCGAGCTTGGCCGGCGCGTCGGCAGCCATAGCGCCGGTGAGTGGTGCCGCGAAGGAAGCCGCTGTGATCAGCAGCGCGGCCAGAGTCGAAAGGTGCTTCATGGGGTTGTCCTTTGGGGTCTGGTGGAGAGTAGCCACGCTGCGTGCCGTTCAGTAAGCCGCAGCCACCGCCAGCTTGGGGTCGATCTGCCAGGTTTCACTGACGATCTTGCCTTCACGGAACGTCAGCACGTAGCGCACCTTGATGGGCATCTTGCCTTCGAAGACGACGTTGGCCGAGACGGTGGCGCCCTTGGGGTTGGCCGATTCTTCAATCTGGCCGACTGTGAGCTTCAGTGGGCCGACGGCCTTGCCGAACTTCTCCCAGGTGCCGCGAATGGCATCGGTGGTGGCATAGGTGCCGTCGAGTGGGCCGCCTACCCAGTTCAGCTGGGCCTGGTCGGCATAGGCACGCATGACGATCTGGGTGTCGCCCGAGGCGATGGCCTGGAAGTGCGTGCGGGCGTCGTCGCTGGGGGCGGCGAAGGCGCTGCCGGAGGCGAGCGTCAGGGCGGTGGCGGCGAAAGCGAAAGTCTTGAACATTGTGGGCTCCGATGAAGGGTTGGTGTGAAGTGAAGGGGGGTGAGTGCGGGACGAAGGGTCAGATAGGTCCCGACAAAAGAGCAGACGGCGTCGGCATGCGGTCTATTCCAGAGCGTGCAAAGAAATTTAGGGTCAGGGCCCTGGGCCGTGAATTCGAGGCTTCAGCCCAGCAGGGCCGGCACCCAGCGGTTGATGAGCGCGCCTCCGACGATGAGCCAGCCGAACAAGATCAACGCCAGCAGCAGCGGCTTGGCCCCGGCCTTGCGAATGGCGCCGATGTGCGTGGCCAGGCCGAGCGCAGCCATCGCCATCGCCAGCAGCGCGGTGTCAATCTCGGTCGTCACTGCCACCACCGACGCCGGCAGCCATTGCAGCGAATTGAGCAACACGACCGCGACGAAGCCGAAGGCGAACCAGGGCACAGCGAGTTGACCCTTGGCGTGAGCATGCTCTGCCTCCACTAGGGCTTGCAGGGTGCTGTCGCGCGCCAGCCAAGCCGACAGCATCACCAGGAACGGCGCCAGCATCATTACTCGAACCATCTTCGCGATGACGGCCGAGTTGGCTGCGTCCGGGCCCACCGAACGTGCTGCGGCCACCACCTGGGCCACCTCGTGGATGGTCGATCCGACGTAGATGCCGAACCCGTTGGCGCCGCCGGGGATCAGCGCCCAGTGCCGGTTCAGCTCGAACAGCGCCGGGTACAGGAAGATCGCCAGCGTGCCGAACACCACCACCGTGGCCACCGCCACCGTGACCTGCTCGGCGCGCGCCTTGACCACCGGCTCGGCGGCCATCACCGCAGCAGCGCCGCAGATGGCACTGCCAGCGCCGATCAGCATCGCCGTCTTGCGCTCCAGGCCCAGCCAGCGCGTGCCGATGAGGCAGGCCAGTGCGAAGGTCGAACCCAATATCATCGCGTCGATGGCGACACCAGCGATGCCGACATGGTCAATGTCCTGCACGGTGAGCCGCAGGCCGTACAGCACCACGCCCAGGCGAAGCAGGTTCTGCTTGGAGAAGTTGACGCCGGCGCCGCTGGCTACCGCCAAGCGCGGGGCCCACGGGTAAACCGTGTTGCCCACGATCATGCCCAGCACGATGGCCAGCGTCAGCGCACTGAAGCCATGGTCCTGCAGCCAGGCGATGCGGCCCAGCGCGATACCGGTGGCAGCCAAGGCGCCGCTCAGGGCCAGGCCGGGGAGCATGCGTGCGAAAGCCGATGCAGAGGCCAATGTGCGTGGCTCAGGAAGTACGTTGATGGTCATGCTGCTTGCCTCCGGTTGAAGTTCGTGAGGACAAAGCTTCCGGCTTCATGGATGACCCGTCAAACGGGTTGTATCGCTAAGATGTACCCATCTAATCGCTTTGCAAACGAATCCGCCATGAATACCCTTCGCCTCACGCTGCGACAGCTGCAGATCTTCGTGGCGGTTGCGCGCAGCGGCACTACCACGGCAGCCAGCGCCGAGATTGCGCTGTCGCAGTCGGCCACCAGCTCGGCCGTGAATGAACTTGAGCGGCTGCTGTCGCTGCGCCTGTTCGACCGCGCGGGCAAGCGCCTGCTGCTCAACGACAACGGCCGTGCGTTACTGCCGCGGGCCCTGGCGCTGCTGGACGGTGCCGCCGGCATCGAGCTGATGTCCCGCGATGGCAGCGCCCAGGCGCAGTCGCTGCGCATCGGCGCCAGCACCACCATCGGCAACTATGTGCTGCCCAGGCTGCTGGCCCGTTTTGTCGCAGCGCAACCGGGCCATGCCAGTGCCTGGCGCTCAAAGGTCGTGATCGGAAACACGGCGGCCATCTGTGACGCGGTCGCTGCGTTTGAACTGGACGTGGGCCTGATCGAAGGGCCTTGCCACCAAGCGGCGCTGGCCGTCACGCCATGGCACCAGGACGAGATGGTGGTCGTTACATCGCCTGACAGCGCGTGGGCACGAATGAGCCTGGCCGGCGAGCGGGTGCCAATGCGGACACTGCGTGAAGGGGTCTGGCTGTTGCGTGAGTCGGGCTCGGGAACGCGCGAGGCCACCGACCAAAGTCTGCTGCCCCACTTGCGCTCCTACCGTCGAAGCATCGAGCTGGGAAGTTCGGAGGCGATCAAACATGCGGCCGAGGCGGGTATGGGGGTGGCCTGCCTTTCGTCGTGGGTCGTGAGCGACGCTTTGGAGGCCGGCCGCCTGTGCCGCATCTCCACGACCTTGCCGCGGCAGCTCCGACAATCTCACCTGGTCGTGCATCGCGACAAACAGCCCACCGCTTCGCTGCTGGCATTTGTCGACCAGGTATTTGGCGCCGAGAACACGGCGCCATGAAATGTGACTCCATCGAGGTCAGGCCTGAGCAGCTCGCCAGTCGGCGCTCAAAGTTTATCCACGCACCTTCAACGAGATTCACGGCAGGCTCACCTGCACAAATGCCGGATGCGGATGGCGACGTCAAGACTGCCGCATATCCACATACCGCGCGCGATGTCTTGGGCATTGCGATCCAACGGCCACCCCTTGTTTCCTTCTTTATTTGCGGCGAGAGCAATGATCAGAATGTTGCAACAGCATCAGGTCAAAGTGAACTATTGCCCGTCTATCACGCACTTTGAGGAGCACAGGGAACCCGGGTGGCGGGTATTGCGCTACGGACACTGAAGGACCAAAAGAAGTGATTCGCCCTCCCTGCTGGCGCTTGAAGAAGGCCTGCCCATGGTCCAGAACACCGTTTCGTCCGTGACGCAAAGGGCCATTCCAGAACTTTGCACTTCGCTACAGTGCCGAACGACCGGTACAGGTAATCGATCGGTCGCTTGAGATCCTGACCGGTAAGCGACCGCTTGCGTTGGCGCCCATGGACTCTGCCGTCGAACCTAAGTGGCAGCAATCAGTCTGAACTTGTCATCCGCATGCGAAGGGCGGGGGTGCAGCGTTATGCACAGCACGCAGTTATGGACAGTTGGCCAGTCTGAACGCGCCAGAGGCTGTGATCGCCCTGGTAGA
>NZ_JBWKYJ010000111.1:0-11291 GCF_059423685.1 Acidovorax sp. GW460-11-11-14-LB4
GGCTTATATTGCGCGGGAGAAGTGGTTGGGGCGGGCGGAGGTTTGAGGGTTTCTGGCGTCTGGCGCTTTGTGGACGTGCGCTAGTAGCTATGAAATTTGGAGTTAGTGCCTTGGCCTAAGGCAGGAGCCGGGTTATCCCCCGGCGGGCGACTCACTTTCTTTTGCTTCGCCAAAAGAAAGTAAGCAAAGAAAAGGCGACCCCCAGTCTGCGACCCCCACGCGCTGCGTGGGGGCAAACCTGCAGCGGTGCGGCTGCGGGGTGCGCCGTGGAACTCGCTTTGCGCTGCGCGCGCCGCTCGGACAGCCACGGCGAGCCAGTTCACGAAGCATGGGCGCTTCGACGCCCATGCCACCCCACAGCCGCCCCGCCGCAGGCGCAGCCAGCAGGGGGGCCGAACATCCAAACAGCCAACAGCCCTTCGGGCCATCGCTGCGCTCGGCCCTTGGGCGTGTCAGCGGGCGGTCAATGTGCCCTGTGCTTTTTCAGCCCACATCGTCAAATTCGCCACCAGATCCTTCTGGCTGAACGAGCAGCTTTCTTCCGAGAACAACGCACTCGATTCCAGCCGGTCCAGCAGGTTCAGCAGCACTTCGCTGTAGCGCGGGGGCAGGGCGGCGAGCAGGGTGGTTTGCTGGCGGGCCAGGGTGCTGAGGGCGGCGGCGGTGTGGTCGCCGCGTTCAAAGGCTTGCAGGGCCTGGGTGAAGGTGGTGAGCTGGGCGTGTGCGGTGTCGGTCATGGCGTAGCCGGGCGGATCGATGGTGGGTGACAGGCTCGAGGGTAAAGCAGCCATGGGCCCGCGCTCACCGGGCCGATACCAAGTGCGGCAAAATCGCCGGATGAACGCCCTCAACGTCGCTGAATACACGCACTCTCTCGGTCTCCAGGCAAAAACGGCCTCTGCGCTGATGGCCAAAGCGCCAGCAGCTATCAAAAACAAAGCGCTCAAAGCGCTGGCCCGGTTGCTGCGCGAAAACGTGACTGCGCTGCAGGTCGACAACGCCAAAGACCTGGAGCGCGCCGTGGCCAATGGGCTGGCGGGCCCGATGGTGGACCGGCTCAAGCTCACCCCCAAGGTGCTGGAGACCTGCGCCGAGGGCTGCGAGCAGCTGGCCGCCATGCCCGACATCATTGGCGAGATCCTCGGCATGAAGCAGCAGCCCAGCGGCATCCGCGTGGGGCAGATGCGCGTGCCGATTGGGGTGTTCGGCATGATTTACGAGAGCCGTCCCAACGTCACCATCGAGGCGGCCAGCCTCAGCATCAAGAGTGGCAACGCCTGCATCCTGCGCGGCGGCTCGGAGGCCATTGATTCGAACAAGGCGCTGGCCAAGCTGGTGCAGCAGGCGCTGGCCGAGGCGGGCCTGCCACAGGACGCGGTGCAGCTGGTGCAGACCACCGACCGCGAGGCCGTGGGCCAGCTCATTGCCATGCCGCAGTTTGTGGACGTGATCATCCCGCGCGGCGGCAAGGGCCTGATCGAGCGCATCAGCCGTGATGCCAAGGTGCCCGTGATCAAGCACCTGGACGGTAACTGCCACACCTATGTGGACGACCCCTGCGACATCGCGATGGCCGTCAAGGTGGCCGACAACGCCAAGACCAACAAGTACAGCCCCTGCAACGCGAGCGAAGGTCTGTTGGTGGCGCGTGGCGTGGCGGCAGATTTTCTGCCCCAGATCGGCGCGGTGTATGCCGCCAAGGGCGTGGAGATGCGCGGCTGCCCCGAGTCGCTGGCGATTCTGCAGTCGGTGGCGGGTGCCAAATTGGTCGCCGCTACGGAGCAGGACTGGAGCGAGGAATACCTGGCCCCCATCATCAGCGTGAAAGTGGTGGCGGGTGTGGATGAAGCCATTGCGCACGTCAACCACTATTCCAGCCACCACACCGATGCCATCCTGACGGGCGATCACATGCACGCCCAGCAGTTCCTGCGCGAGGTGGATTCGGCCAGCGTGATGGTGAACGCGAGCACGCGGTTTGCCGATGGTTTCGAGTACGGCCTGGGCGCCGAAATCGGCATCAGCACCGACAAGTTCCATGCGCGGGGCCCGGTGGGCATCGAAGGCCTCACTTCGCTCAAGTACGTGGTGCTGGGCGAAGGTGAGGTGAGGGCCTGATGCGCTCCTGAAACGATAGCTGCTGGCGCATGTTCGACTAGCGCTTGCGGCCTATTTCATATGAAAATCATCATCCTCGGTGCCGGCCGCGTGGGCCAGAGCGTGGCAGACAGCCTGGTGTCCGAGCGCAACGACATCACCGTCATCGACACCGACGCCGCGCGCCTGCGCGACCTGGAGTCGCGGTTTGATCTGCGCGGGGTGGTGGGCAACGGCATCGAGCCTGCCGTGCTGGCCGAGGCGGGGGCCGAGGACACCGACCTGCTGATTGCCTGCGCCGCGCAGGACGAGACCAACCTGGTGTGCTGCAAGATCGCGCAGCTGCTGTTCAACATCCCCAAGCGCATTGCGCGGGTGCGGACCGCAGGCTTCGAGGCCCATGAGCGGCTGGTGGGCCCCGAGGGGTTTGCGGTGGACCGCATCATCTGCCCCGAAGAATCGCTGACCCGCTACATCGGCAAGCTCATCGAGTACCCCGAGGCCATGCAGGTGCGCGAATTTGCCGGAGGCCGCGCATGCCTGGTGTCGGTGCGGGCGCGCGCGGGGGCTCCGATGGTGGGGCACTCCATCGGCGCGCTGCGCGAGAGTGCGCCGGAGCTGGCGATGCGCATGGTGGCCATCTACCGGCGCTTCCCCGACGAGCCTGACCGATTCATCGCCTGCGACGGCCGCACGCGCGTCGAGCCGGGGGACGAGGTGTTCGTGCTGGCCGCGCACGAGCACATCGCCAACGTGCTGGCCGCTCTGCACCGCCCGGCATCCCAGCAGCTCCAGCCTGTGCGCCGCATCATGATTGCGGGCGGCGGCCGGCTGGGTCTGCGGCTGGCGCGGCAGCTCAGCCAGGCGGGCGGGCGTTTTCATATCAAGATCATCGAGGACCACGCGGACCGCTGCGTGGAGCTGGCGTCGGCCCTGCCGCCTGAGGTGCTGGTGCTGCAGGGCGACACCACCGACGAAGACCTGCTGGGTGATGAAGGCATCGAGGAGGTGGACCTGTTCCTCGCGCTCACCGACGACGACGAGGACAACATCATGTCGTGCCTGCTGGCCAAGCGCATGGGCGCAAGCCGGGTGCTGGCCCTCATCAACCGGCGCAGTTATGCTGACCTGATGCACGGAACGCAGATCGATATCGCGCTGTCGCCCGCGCAGGCCATGCTGGGTGAGCTGCTGGCCTATGTGCGCCAGGGCGACGTACAGGCCGTGCACAGCCTGCGACGTGGGGTGGCCGAGGCGCTGGAGATCGTGGCGCGCGGCGACCGCAAGAGCTCGCGCGTGGTCGGCCGCAAGGTCAGCGATCTGCAACTGCCGCGCGATGTGCACATCGGCCTGATCGTGCGCGGTCTGCCTGACGCTTCGGAAACCACTGGTGCATCCGCTGCCGATCTGCGCGAGCCCGAGGTCATCATCCCGCGCAGCGCCACGGTGATCGAGAGCAATGACCATGTGGTGTTCTTCCTGCCCAACAAGCGGCTGGTGCGCGATGTGGAAAAGCTCTTCCGCGTGAGCGCGACGTTCTTTTGATGCACCCCCCTGAGTCGCTTCGCGCCTTCCCCCCGCTCTCGCAGCGCTGTGCGCTGCGGGCAGGAGGACGCCGCCAGCGCGGCGGGGCGGCCCTTGCGCGGCGGCCCTCGCCTGGGCTGCACCAGTATCGACGGCTGCATGCGATGTCGGCTGCCATGGACCAGGGGCCCGAGTCATGACGGACATGTTTCCCGTTCTGCGTGTGCTGGGCATTCTGTTGATGATCTTCTCGCTGTCCATGGGCCTGCCGCTGGCAGTGTCGCTGTGGACGCGTGATGGCGTCTGGTTCGTATACCCGCTGTCCATCGCAGCCACGATGCTGGCCGGCGCGTGGCTGTGGTGGCGGCTGCGGCTGTTCCGGCAGGAGCTGCAGCCGCGCCACGGCGTGATGCTGGTGTCGCTGGTGTGGATGCTGCTGCCCCTGTCGGCCGCGCTGCCGCTGATGCTGGCGGGGCACCACACCGGGCACCCACTGTCGTTCACGCATGCCTACTTCGAGGCGGTGTCGGGCCTGACGACCACGGGCTCCACCGTGCTGGCGGGCCTGGATGCACTGCCGGTGTCGGTGAATGTGTGGCGCACCTTTTTGCAGTGGATGGGCGGCATGGGCATCCTGATCCTGGCGGTGGCCGTGCTGCCGCTGCTGGGCGTGGGCGGCAGCCAGTTGTTCAAGGCCGAGGCGGCGGGGCCGCTGAAAGACACCAAGCTCACGCCGCGCATGACCGGCACGGCCAAGGGGCTCTGGGGGGTGTATGCGCTGTTTTCCACGCTGTGTGGTCTGGCCTACTGGGCGGGGGGCATGGCGCCGCTCGATGCGTTGATGCACATGTTCACCACCGTGAGCCTGGGCGGGCTGTCATCGCACGACCTGAGCTTTGGCTACTTCCAGTCGCCGTTGCTGGAGGCGATTTGTATCTTCTTCATGCTGGTGGCCAGCTGCAATTTTGCGCTGTACTTCGTCGCCATTCGCAAGGGCCAGTGGGGCGGCTTCTGGCGCGACCCGGAGCTGCGGGCCACGCTGGTGACGCTGATTGGCGGCGGTCTGCTGGTGGCGCTGCTGCTGTGGGCCAAGGGCGTGTATGGGCCGCTGGACGCGCTGCGCCATGGCATGTTCAACCTGGTGTCGCTGGCCACCACCACCGGCTTTGCCACGGTGGACTACCTGGCCTGGCCCGTGTTTGCGCCCGTGTTCATGCTGCTGCTGTCGGGTGTGGCCACCAGTGCGGGCTCGACGGGCGGGGGCATCAAGATGGTCCGCATGCTTATCCTCGTCAAGCAGGCGCGCCGCGAGATGAACCGCCTGGTGCACCCGCGCGCGGTGCAGCCGGTGCAGCTGGGCGATGCCGTGGTGGACAACCGGGTGATCTTCTCGGTGCTGGCCTTCATGCTGGTCTACGGCGGCACGGTCTTTGGGCTGAGCATGGTCATGCTGCTGACGGACCTGGACCCGGTGACCGCGTTCTCGGTGGTGCTGGCCAGCGTCAACTGCGCGGGGCCGGGCCTGGGCAGCGTGGGGCCGGCGTCCAACTACGCGGTGCTGACCGATTTCCAGATCTGGGTGTGCACCCTGGCCATGCTGCTGGGGCGGCTGGAGATACTGAGCTTCATGGCCTTGCTGACCCCGGCGTTCTGGCGCCGTTAGATGGCAGGGCCGTGGCACCAACAAGGGGTGGCTTGCGAAAACCCGGCTTGACCCCACATCCTACAATTCACTGCAATCGCTTCCCGAGGGCTTTCCATGGTTCCGCATCTCATCACGGCCCTCACCGGGCCGATCAACGAACTCGAACAGCGCATTCTCGACTCGATGCCCGCCATCGAACGCTGGTTCCGGCTGGAGTGGATGGAGCACACGCCGCCGTTCTATACGTCGGTAGACATCCGCAATGCAGGCTTCAAGCTGGCGCCGGTCGATACCAACCTGTTCCCGGGCGGCTGGAACAACCTGACCAAGGAGATGCTGCCCCTGGCTGTGCAGGCTGCGATGGCCGCCATCGAGAAGATCTGCCCCGAAGCGCGCAACCTGCTGATCATTCCCGAGAACCACACGCGCAACACGTTCTACCTGTCCAACGTGGTGCAGCTGCAGCGCATCTTCAACATGGCGGGCCTGAACGTGCGCGTGGGCTCCATCAGCCCCGAGATCAAGAAGTCCACGCTGATCGAACTGCCCAACGGAGACACCGTGACCCTGGAGCCCGTGGTGCGCACCAAGCGCCGGCTGGGGCTCAAGGACTTTGATCCCTGCACCATCCTGCTGAACAACGACCTGACCGCAGGCGCGCCCGGCATTCTGGAAGACATCCACGAGCAGTACCTGCTGCCCCCGCTGCACGCCGGCTGGAGCGTGCGCAAGAAGAGCACCCACTTCAAGAACTACGAAGAGGTGGCCAAGCGCTTTGGCAAGATGCTGGGTATCGACCCCTGGCTGGTCAACCCCATGTACAGCCAATGCGGCGAGGTGGACTTTGCCGAAGGCACGGGCATGGACCAGCTGCAGACCAGTGTGGATGCGCTGCTGACCAAGGTGCGCCGCAAGTACAAGGAATACGGCATCAACGAAAAGCCCTTCGTGATCGTCAAAGCCAACAACGGCACCTACGGCATGGGCATCATGACCGTGCGCGACGCCAAGGAGCTGGACGCCGTCAACCGCAAGACCCGCAACAAGATGGCTGTGATCAAGGACGGCCAGCCGGTGAGCGAGGTCATCATTCAGGAAGGGGTGCTGACGCAAGAGCGCGTGAACGACGCCGTGGCCGAGCCCGTGGTCTACATGATGGACCGCTACGTGGTGGGCGGCTTCTACCGCATGCATGCCGAGCGCGGTGTGGACGAAAACCTCAACGCCCCCGGCGCGAGCTTTGTGCCCCTGGCCTTTGAACACAGCACCCACATGCCCCAGCCTGGCGTGCGCCCGGGTGTGAGCGCGCCCAACCGCTTCTATATGTACGGCGTGGTGGCCCGGCTGGCGATGCTGGCGGCCAGCTACGAGCTGGAGGCCACCAACCCCGACGCCGAGGTGTACGACTGAAAACCAGGGTCTTTGGGCCCCCGTGCGGGTCTTGGGGACACCGGGTTTCAGCGCCAGCACCCTCCCGGCGAGCCTGCGCAGCGGGCCTGCGGGGGAGGGCAGTGGCCCCGCATGCCACGCCCGCGCCCGGTTGCCAAGGGCAAGTTGCTGCGTCGCAACATGGGGTTTCGCCTCCAATCGCTTGATCTGGCTCAGGCGCACAATAGCGTTCCCAAAAGTAACGGAACCCCGTCAGGCCCAGTGCGCGGGGGTGGTCAGTGCAAAGCTCCAAGTCATCGCTCGCAGCGCTCACGCTGGGCGCCATCGGTGTTGTGTATGGCGATATCGGCACCAGCGTGCTGTATGCCGTCAAGGAGGTGTTCGGGTCCGGCCATGTGCCGTTCACGCCCGCAAACATCTACGGCATCCTCTCCATCTTTTTCTGGACCCTCACGGTCATCGTCTCCCTGAAGTACGTGGTGCTGGTGCTGCGCGCCGACAACCACGGTGAGGGGGGGCTCATCGCCATGCTGGCCCTGGCCTCCCAGGCCGTCAAAGACAAGCCCCAGCTGCGCAGCGTGTTGCTGGCCGTGGGCATTTTTGGCACCTCGCTGTTTTACGGCGATGGCGTCATCACCCCGGCCATCTCGGTGCTGTCGGCGGTGGAGGGGCTGGAAGTGGTGTCGGATCACTTCAAGCACTACGTGATACCGATCACGCTGGTGGTGCTGTTTTGCCTGTTTGCCGTGCAAAAGCGCGGCACGGGCGGCATCGGCAAGTTTTTTGGCCCCATCACGTTGGTGTGGTTTGTCACCATCGCGCTGCTGGGCGTGTCGCACATCGTGGGGCACCCGGAGATCTTGTGGGCGCTGAGTCCGCACCACGCGCTGGGCTTCATGTGGGCCAACCCGGGCACCAGTTTCATCATTCTGGGCGCGGTGGTGCTGTGCGTGACGGGCGCCGAGGCCTTGTATGCCGACCTGGGCCACTTCGGCAAGCGCCCGATCCGCATGGCCTGGTTTGGTGTGGCCATGCCGGCGCTTACCCTCAATTATTTTGGCCAGGGCGCGCTGCTGCTGGCTGAGCCCGAGGCCGTCAAGAACCCGTTCTATCTGATGGCCCCCGACTGGGCGCTGGTGCCTTTGGTGATCCTGGCCACCATGGCCACCGTGATTGCCTCGCAGGCGTTGATCACCGGCGCATTCAGCGTGACCAAGCAGGTCATCCAGCTGGGCTACCTGCCGCGCCTGAACATCCAGCACACCAGCGTGCGTGACACGGGCCAGATCTACATGCCGCTGGTCAACTGGGGGCTGTTCGTGGCCATCGTGCTGGCGGTGGTGATGTTCCGCTCGTCGAGCAATCTGGCAGCCGCCTACGGCATCGCGGTGACGCTGGACATGCTGATCACCACCACGCTGACCTTCTTCGTGATCCGCTACGGCTGGCGATATCCGCTGGCGCTGTGCGTTGCGGCCACGGGCTGCTTCTTTGTGGTGGACCTGGCGTTCTTCGCCTCCAACCTGCTCAAGCTGTTCCAGGGTGGCTGGTTCCCGCTGATGATCGGCGGCATCGTGTTCTCGCTCATGATGACCTGGAAGGAAGGGCGCCGCCTGCTCAATGACAAGCTGCGTGCCGACGCCATCGACCTCAAGGACTTCCTGGAGTCGATCTTCATCAGCCCGCCCACGCGGGTGGATGGCACAGCCGTCTTCCTGACGGCCGAAACCGGCGCGGTGCCCAATGCCCTGCTGCACAACCTCAAGCACAACAAGGTGCTGCACCAGCAAAACCTGTTTGTCACCGTGCACAACCACGAGACGCCCTGGATTGGTCTGGACAAGCGGCTGCAAGTCGAATCGCTGGGGCACGACTGCTGGCAGGTGGTGGTGCATTACGGTTTCAAGAACGACCCCGACCTGCCCCGCGCGCTGGAGCTGCTGCGTGGGCGTGGCTGCGAGTTGGAGTCGATGACCACCAGCTATTTCCTGTCGCGGGACACCGTCATTCCCACCATCGGCAGCGGCATGGCGCCTTGGCGCGAAAAGCTGTTTGCCCAAATGCACCATAACGCCAGTGGCGCGGCCGACTTTCTGCACCTGCCCAATAACGCGGTGGTCGAGCTGGGCTCCAAGATCGAGATCTGACGGGCTGGGGGGGCTCCCCCTGGCCTGGGACGGGTGCCTTGGGCTGGTTTTGCGCTGTTTTTGCCTTGTGGCGCTAGTGCCTATTGTCTGAGGTGCTATTAATACTGTAGCTTTTGAAGTGGACTGACGGCCTGCCTGAGCGCCAGGCGCGCGCGGTGCCAGAATCGCGCCCATGCAATTTTTCAAAGACCTGAGCCTTTCCACGGCGGTGGCGGGTTTCGTGGCGGTGCTGGTGGGCTTTACCAGCTCGGTGGCCATCGTCTTCCAGGCCGCCCTGGCATTTGGGGCCACACCCGCGCAGATCACGTCCTGGATGTGGGCGCTGGGTCTGGGCATGGGACTGTGTTCGCTGGTGCCCTCGCTGATCTTGCGCCAGCCCGTCATGGTGGCTTGGTCCACACCGGGCGCCGCCGTGCTGGCCACGGCGGGGTTGGCGGGCGGCTTCAGCATGGGCGAGGCCATCGGCGCCTTCATGATCAGCGCGTTGCTCATCACCCTGGCGGGCGTTACCGGCTGGTTTGAGCGCGTGATGAACCGCATCCCCATGGAAATCGCTGCGGCCCTGCTGGCTGGCCTGCTGGCCCGCTTCGGCCTGCAGGCATTTGCGGCAGCCCAGACCGCGTTGCCCTTGGTGCTGCTGATGTTGATGGTCTATCTGGTGAGCCGCCGTCTGGCTGCGCGGTATGCGGTGGTCATCACCCTCGCGGTGGCCGTGGCGTTTGTGGCCACCCAGGGGCAGATGGCCTGGTCGGCGGTGCAGCTGGAGTTGGCCCTGCCGGTTTTCACCGCGCCCCAGTTCAGCGTGGCTGCCGCCATCAGCCTGGCGATTCCTTTGTTTGTGGTCACCATGGCTTCGCAGAACCTGCCTGGTGTTGCGGTCATCCGTGCGTCCGGCTACGACCTGCCCATTTCGCGGCTCATCACGCTCACGGGTCTGGCCACCCTGGTGCTGGCGCCTTTTGGCGCGTTTGCGCTCAACTTCAGTGCCATCACCGCCGCGATGTGCATGGGCCCCGAGGCGCACGCCGATCGCAGTCGGCGCTACACGGCTGCGGTGGCGTGCGGCGCCATCTATGTGGCGATCGGTCTGTTTGGTGCGGTCATCACGGGGCTGCTCACCGCCTTTCCCAAGGAACTGGTGGTGGCCATCGCGGGGTTGGCCTTGCTGGGCACGATCGGCAACGGTCTGGCGACGGCGCTGCGGGACGAGTCGCACCGCGAGGCGGCACTTATCACCTTCCTCGTCACCCTCAGCGGTGTGGTCATTGTTGGGGTGGGCTCGGCCTTCTGGGGAGTGGTGGCCGGCAGCGTTGCGCTATTTGTGCAACAGTACAGGCGTTCGCAGGCCAACGGCGCGTAAGCCGCCTTGGCTGTCTGGGCCCATAGGCTCCTCCCTTTCTTGACCCGACACCATGAAACTGCTCTTCATCGCCGACCCGCTGCAAAGCTTCAAGATCTACAAGGACACCACCTTCGCCATGATGCGCGAGGCACAGCGGCGTGGGCACACCCTCACGGTCTGCGAGCCGCAGCACATCACCTGGCAGCGCGGCAGCAAGGTCACCGCACGGGTGCAGGACGTTCGCCTCACGGGGGATGCCACCCATTGGTACGAGGCCCAGCCGCAGCGCAGCGCGGCGTTGGCTGATTTTGATGCTGTACTCATTCGCAAGGACCCGCCCTTTGACAGCGAGTACTTTTACGCCACCCACCTGCTGGAGCAGGCGGAGCGCGATGGCGCCCGGGTCTTCAACAAACCCAGCGCTCTGCGGGACCATCCGGAAAAGCTGGCCATCATGGAGTTTCCACAGTTCATCGGACCGACACTGGTCACCCGGGATGCGGAAGACATTCGCCGCTTTCATGCGGAGCACCAGGACATCATCCTCAAGCCTCTGGATGGCATGGGTGGGATGGGTATCTTCCGTGTGGGGCCGGACGGCCTCAACCTGGGCAGCATCACCGAAACCCTCAACCGCCACGGCGCGCAAAGCGTGATGGTGCAAAAGTTTTTGCCCGAGATCGTTGATGGCGACAAGCGTGTCCTCATCATCGGCGGCAAGCCTGTGCCGTTCTGCCTGGCGCGTATTCCCCAGGGCAGCGAAGTGCGCGGCAATCTGGCCGCTGGCGGCAAGGGCGTGGCGCGCCCTCTGTCTGCGCGGGATCGTGAGATTGGAGAAGCGCTGGGCCCGGTGCTGCAGTCGCGTGGCTTGCTGCTGGCTGGTGTAGACGTGATCGGCGACTGCGTCACAGAGATCAATGTCACCAGCCCGACCTGCTTCCAGGAAATCTTTGATCAGACAGGCTGCGATGTGGCCTTCCTATTTGTAGACGCTTTGGAGTCTGCGGTTGCGGCCGTTGGTGGTTGAGGGGTTTGTCTCGTGTACAGGGACTGTTAGATCTATCCCTGGGTTACCCTGCTGCCTGTTGTAAACCGTGCTATAGTCGAGGGCTTCGCTGCTGAGACCTGAGCGCAAAAGTGTTGGGGG
>NZ_JBWKYJ010000112.1:0-10310 GCF_059423685.1 Acidovorax sp. GW460-11-11-14-LB4
CTGCCCGCCCGGCCGCATCCATCGAAAGGCGACCATGACATCCCCCGCTGAATCTCCACCGCTCGCACACGCCCAGGCACCGCTACCCCATTCCACGCCCGCCGTGGAGGTGCTCTCGGCCGAAAAAACCTACCCCAATGGCACCCAGGCCCTGCTGCCGGTGGACCTGACCATTGAGGAAGGCGAATTCGTCACCCTGCTCGGCCCCTCGGGCTGCGGCAAGAGCACGCTGCTGAAAATGGTGGCAGGCCTGCTGGAGCCCACCGACGGCCGCCTGCACCTGTGGCGCAAGCCCGTGGCGCAGCTGGACGAGAGCGGCAAGAAAATGGCGTTTGTCTTCCAGTCGCCCACGCTCATGCCCTGGGCCAGTGTGCAAACCAACGTGCGCCTGCCGCTGGACCTGGCAGGCGTGCCACGTGCCGAGGCCGATGCCCGCGTGACCGAAGCGCTGGCACTGGTGGGCTTATCGAAATTTGCCAACGCCCTGCCCCGAGCGCTGTCGGGCGGCATGCAGATGCGCGTATCGATTGCGCGCGGCCTGGTCACCCAGCCCGACCTGCTGTTGATGGACGAGCCCTTTGGCGCGCTGGACGAAATCACGCGCCACAAGCTCGACGCCGACCTGCTGGATCTGTGGCGCAAGAAGAAGCTCACCGTGATCTTCGTGACGCACTCGATCCACGAGGCGGTGTTCCTCTCCAGCCGTGTGGTCATGATGGCCGCGCGACCTGGCCGCGTGGTCGAAGAGTTCCGCATCGACGCGCCCTACCCCCGCACGGCCGACTTCATGGTGTCGCCCGAATTCAGCCGCTACGCCAAGCTGCTGCAGGACAGCCTGCTGCGCGCCAGCGTGGACACCGAGGAGACCGTGGCATGAGCACCCCCTTCCCTTCCGCACCGATGGCGTCGCCCGTGGTCACCGCCCACCCCGCAGCCGCCCCGCGCTCAGCGCCTGCAGCAGTCGCTGCCAAACCTGCCGCCAAGGCCACACCCAAACGCACTCCGCTCATGGCCCAACCCCGCGTGCAGCGCGTGGTGTACCCCGTGCTGGTCGGCCTGGTGCTGATCGCGCTGTGGCAGGGGCTGGTCACGGCCATGGAGCTACCACCCTACCTGGTGCCCTCACCCATCCTGATGATGAAGACGCTGTTCACCGACTGGGCCGCCCTGGGCGGCTCGCTGTGGGTCACCGTCAAGATCACGGTGCTGGCCTTTGTGGTGGCCACGGTGGCGGGCGTGCTGATCTCGTTCCTGTTCGTTCAGAGCAAACGCATCGAGACGGCGCTCTTCCCCTACGCCGTGCTGCTGCAGGTCACGCCCATCGTGGCCGTGGCGCCGCTCATCATCATCTGGGTGAAGGACCCGACCGCATCCATGGTGATCTGCGCCGCACTGGTCGCCCTGTTCCCCATCATCAGCAACACCACGCTGGGTTTGCGCAGCGTGGAGCCTGACCTGCAAAGCTACTTCCAGCTCAACCGCGCCACGCGGCTGCAGACGCTGCTGCGCCTGCGCATCCCGAGCGCGCTGCCCTACTTTTTTGGCGGGCTGCGCATTTCCAGCGGCCTCGCGCTCATCGGCGCCGTGGTAGCGGAGTTTGTGGCGGGCACCGGGGGCCAGGGTGCGGGGCTGGCGTACCAGATTTTGCAGGCCGGCTTTCAGCTCAACATCCCGCGCATGTTTGCTGCACTGCTGCTGATTTCGCTCACTGGCGTCGCCTTGTTCGTGCTGATGGCCTGGCTCACCCGTGTCGCCCTGGGCGGCTGGCACGCCAGCGAAACGTCGCACGACTAGCCCTTTCAACCCCATCGCCAACACACCGCGCGCAGCCACTGGCGCGCGGCACGGGCTTCCTTTTGCCCAAAACGGCCACCAGCGGCCAAGGAGATACCGATATGACCACCACCGCCCATCAACTGCCCGACCTGCTGCCCGATCTGGACTGGATTGCCGACCCGCTGCGCGTGGGCCGCCTCTCACAGGACTTTGCCTGGTTCAGCCCCGTGCTCAAACGCGACCTGGCGGGCAAGCGTGGCGACATCGCCGTGCGCCCACGCACCGAAGCAGAAATCCGCCAGGTGGTAGCCGCATGCGCCAGCGCGGGCATCCCTCTCACCGTGCGCGGCAGCGGCACCGGCAACTACGGCCAGAGCACGCCACTGCACGGCGGCGTGATCCTGGACCTGTCGGGCTACAACGCCTTTGGCTGGGTGCGCGGCGGCGTGGGCCGCGCGCAGTCGGGCATTCGGCTGGCAGACTTTGACACACAGGCCAAGCCCCACGGGCAAGAGCTGCGCTGGCTGCCCAGCACCTACCGCAGCGCCACGCTGGGCGGGCTGTTTGGCGGCGGCTTTGGTGGTGCGGGCTCCATCAACCACGGCCCGCTGGCCGCGCCCGGCAACGTGCTGGCCGTGCGCGCGATGACGGTGGAGCCCGAGCCCCAGGTCATCGAGCTGCGCGGCCCCGAAGCCATGCTGCTGCACCACACCTACGGCACAAACGGCATCGTTCTGGAGCTGGAAGTGGCCCTGACCCCCGCCGTGGAGTGGACCGAATGCATCGCCACCTTCGAGCAATTCGACGCCGCGCTGGAGTTTGCCGACCGCTTTGGCAGCGCGCCCGGGCTGGAGAAAAAGGAGGTGTGTTTTGTGGCCGCGCCCATCCCGCAGTACTTCACCAGTCTGGCCGAACACCTGCCTGCCGACCAGCACGCCGTGCTGCTGCTGGTGGCCCCGCACTCAGAAGCCGGCATGCGCGACATGGTGGCCCAGCACGGCGGTCAGGTCACCTACCGCAAGACGGCCGACGAAGTGGCCAGCAGCCACAAGACGCTGCTCGAATACACCTGGAACCACACCACCCTGCACGCCCTCAAGGTGGACAAGGGCCTGACCTATATCCAGAGCGGCTTCAACCCCATGCACCGCCTCAAGCAGGTGAAGGCGCTGGAGGCCGCGCTGAAGGGCGAGGTGATGATGCACCTGGAGTTCTTGCGCACCAAGGAGGGCGCCTTCAACTGCAGCGGCCTGCAGATCATCCGCTACACCACCGAAGAACGCCTGAACCAGATCATGCAGATCTACCGCGACCACGGCGTGCAGATCAACAACCCACATGTGTACATCGTGGAAGACGGCAAGCAGAACAACCTGGACCCGGCCGTGGTGGGCATGAAGCGCCGTTTTGACCCCCAGGGCCTGCTCAACCCGGGCAAGCTGCGCAGCTGGTACACGGCCGAACCCACAGCCCCCGTGCAGACACCTGTACGCCAAACAGCGTAGAGAAAACGGGTGGCGCGTGTCGCACCCACAGGCGTCTACCGCTTGCCTGCAGGGCATAATCAGCTACTCATTTAGTAGCAAACCATCGAAACATGCCCTGGCACGCCCGCCTTCAGCTCGACTACACGGCTGAACATAGCGCCCGCACGGTAGCCCGCTACGAGCACAACGGGCCGCTGCGCATCCTGCAAAGCCTGTACCCCGAGGGCGACGCCATCTGCCACAACGTGCTGGTGCACCCGCCCGGCGGCCTGGTGGGCGGCGACACGCTGGACATCACCACCACCGTGGGCCCCGGCGCCCATGGCCTGGTCACCACGCCCGGTGCCACGCGCTTCTACCGCTCCACCGGCCCGCTGGCGCTGCAACGCAGCCACCTCACCCTGGCCGAAGGCGCGCGCCTGGAATGGCTGCCGCTGGAGGCCCTGTGCTACAGCGCCTGCCATGCTGAAAACCACCTCACGCTGAGCCTCGCCCCCGGCGCCGAGTGCATCGCCTGGGACGTGACGGCGCTTGGCCTGCCGCACGCGGGCCAGCCGTTTGAACAAGGCCGCTTCACCCAGCACCTGGAAGTGCCCGGCCTGTGGCTGGAGCGCGGCGTGATCGACGCCACCGATGACCAGCTGCTGAGCAGCCCCCTGGGCCTGGCGGGCCACCGCTGCATGGCCAGCATGTTCTTTGCCGCAGGCACGCCACTCGACCGCACACGCCGCGACGCTGCCTTGGACGCGGCCCGCACGGTGATGGACCAGCACCCCCAGGTCAAAGCCACCGCAGGCGCCACCAGCCCCAATGACCGCATGGTGGTGGTGCGTGTGCTGGCGCCGCAGGTGGAGCCCGCGATGAAACTGCTCAAGGCCGTGCGGGTGGCGTGGCGTCGGGCGATGTGGTCGCTGGAAGGGGAAGCACCCCGGATCTGGGCGATGTAAGGGGCCGGTCAACACTGCCCTGCAGGAGGTCAGCGCTTCCCGGGATCCAGTGTGAGCCGCGAGGCCAGCAGGTCAGCCGTGTACCGCAAGCGGCCGATGTCCACGTCGGCCTGCACGCCACGGCTGAAGCAGCACAACGTGCCATATATCTCACCGCCCGAAAGCCGCACCGGCGTGCTCAGATGCGTGCCGATGGGAAAGCCGGGGTTGGGTGCCCGGCCCGCCGCCAACAGGGGCCCGGCGTCCTTGATCGCTTCGGGCAAGCGCCCCTCGATCACCCACTGACACCAGCTTTCCTCCACGGGGTCCGATCTGCCCGGCTGCACTGCGGAAAAGTCTGCGGCGCTGTCCACCGCCTTAATGGTTCTGCGCCCCTCGGTGATCTGGGACACGAAGGCCACATCCATGTTGAGGCGGGTGCTCAGCAGCTTCAGCACCTGCGGTACAGCCGCTGGCAGGTCGGGGTCGGCAGCGTCGCTGGTGGCAACCAGCAGTTCGGAAATGGTGACGTCGAGGTCGTCGGGGTTGTAATCCAGAAACATGCGCCGCAGTCTACGCGGCGGCGCATGCCAATGCCGTAAGCAGTCGTTGCAACGGGTTTCAGCGCCGCCTTGCGGCGCCTTTCTCAGGCGGGTGTCACCGGGGGCAGCTTCAACAAGCCATCCGCCTTGAACATGGCGCGAATCCCCCGCACCGCCTGCCGAATCCGCGCCTCGTTCTCGATCAGCGCAAAGCGCACGTACTCATCCCCCTGGTCGCCAAAGCCGATGCCTGGCGACACACACACCTTGGCCTTGTCCAGCAGTTGCCGCGCAAATTCCAGCGAGCCCAGCGCGCGATACGGCTCGGGGATGCGGGCCCAGATGTACATGCTGGCCTTGGGGCAGTCCACGGCCCAGCCGGCTTCGGTGAGGCCCTTGTAGAGCACGTCGCGGCGGCGCTGGTACTGGGCGGCGATGTCTTTCACGCACTGCTGGTCGCCCTCCAGCGCAGCGATGGCGGCCACCTGCAGGGGCGTGAAGGTGCCGTAGTCGTGGTAGCTCTTGATGCGGGCCAGCGCCGCCACCAGGTCGGGGTTGCCCACCATGAAGCCCACGCGCCAGCCGGCCATGTTGTAGCTTTTGCTCAGTGTGAAGAACTCCACCGCCACGTCCTTGGCGCCGGGCACTTCCATGATGCTGGGCGCGCGGTAGCCGTCGTACACGATGTCGGCATAGGCCAGGTCGTGCACCACCAGGATGTCGTGCTTCTTGGCCAGGGCGATCACGCGCTCGAAGAAACTCAGGTCCACGCACTGCGCCGTGGGGTTGCTCGGGAAGCCAAAGATCATCATCTTGGGCTTGGGGTAGCTGCCGCGGATGGCCTTTTCCAGCTCGGCAAAGAAGTCCACATCGGGCGCCACCGGCACGCTGCGGATGTCGGCCCCGGCAATCACCGCACCGTAGATGTGGATGGGGTAGCTCGGGTCGGGCACCAGCACGGTGTCGCCCCGGTCCAGCGTGGCCAGCATCAGATGGGCCAGGCCTTCCTTGGAGCCAATGGTGACGATGGCCTCGGTATCGGGGTTGATGTCCACCGCATAGCGGTCTTTGTACCAGTGGCTGATGGCGCGGCGCAGGCGCGGGATGCCTTTGCTGGCGCTGTAGCCGTGGGTATCGGGCCGCTGGGCCACTTCGGTGAGCTTGGCGACGATGTGCGGTGGCGTGGCCCCGTCGGGGTTGCCCATGCTCATGTCGATGATGTCTTCGCCCCGGCGGCGGGCGGCGAGCTTGAGCTCGGCCGTGATGTTGAAGACGTAGGGAGGAAGGCGATCGATGCGCGCAAAACGGCGCTTGCCCTGCGATGCAGACATGCGGTGTGACTTTCACGTAAGCGCCCGGAACCGTCCGAGCGACGTGGCTGGCAGAAAGGCCAGCCCGCAGCCAATGTAGCGCAAGCTGCGGGTAGCGCTCCAGCCCTTTGTCCGCAGTGTGGCGGCAATGCCGCAGTGGGGACGAGGGCATGCCGCCGCCTCTACGATGGGCGCATGAACACCCTCCCATCCACCAACCCCACTGCCCTGCCTGCCGACCATCCCTTTGCCCAGGTGCAGGTGCTGGCCTTCGACATCTTTGGCACCGTGGTGGACTGGCACGGCAGCATTGCGCGCGAGGTGCGGGCACTCTATCCCCAGGTGGATGCCGATGCGTTTGCACTGGCGTGGCGCGCGGGCTACCAGCCCGCCATGGCGCGGGTGATGCGCGGCGAACAGGGCTGGACGCTGATCGATGCCCTGCACCGGCAGATCCTGGACGAGATCCTTCCGCGCTTTGGGCTGGCACACCTGGGCGAGGCGGAGCGCCACCACCTCAACCGCGCGTGGCACCGGCTCCATGCCTGGCCCGACAGCGTGCAGGGGCTGACGCGGCTCAAGCAGCGCTACACCATCACCACGCTATCGAACGGCAACATCGGCCTGCTGACCAACATGGCCAAGCGCGCCGGGTTGCCCTGGGACTGTGTGTTGAGCGCCGAGGTGTTCAAGGCCTACAAGCCGCATCCCGACACCTACCTGGGCGTGGCGCGGGTGTTTGACCTGCCACCACAGCAGGTGGCGCTGGTGGCGGCGCACCACGACGACCTGGCCGCTGCGCGGGGCTGTGGCCTGCGCACGGCGTACATCGAACGGCCACACGAGTTTGGCGTGGCACAGCCCAAGGATGTGTCGCCGCAGCCCGGCAATGACTTGCACGCCAAGGACCTGACCGATCTGGCCAGCCTGCTGGGATGCTGAACGGCCAGCGGTGCGGTGCTGTGTGCGCGCGCGTCAGTGCGCCACCAGCAGCTGCACAAACATCTGCACCTTGGCGCGGCACTCGGCGCTGATGGAGGTGAACTCCAGCCCGGCCACCCATTCGTCGCCCTCCTGCTTGAGGGTGATGACGCGCGCGTACACGTCGGCCACGCGGTAGTCCACCAGCGGCAGCTCGAACTCCAGCTTGATCTCGCTGTGGGGTTCCAGCGGCTCGATCAGCTCGACCAGCAGGCCGTGGTAGCCAATGTCGCGGATGGCACCGTGCACGATGTGGGGCACCACGATCTTGTCCTGCATGCGCTGGCACAGGCAGGGCAGGCGCGCGTCAACACGGTGGCTGCGGCGGAACTCCTGGCGGGGCACCTTGAGCTTGTGCGACGGGATGGCGATCAGCTCACGCAGGCTGACGGGCTGCGTGCGCCCCTTGACGAACACCTGCATGGGCGCAGACGCCGACACCAGCCCCCAGCAGCGCTGGTAGGTGGAGTCGCTGATGAGCACCTGGCCCCGCAGGCTCAGCGCCTCGATGCGCGACGCCAGGTTCACGGCCTCGCCGATCACCGTGTATTCGGAATACACATCCGAGCCAAAGCGCCCGGCCATCACCGTGCCGGTGTTCACGCCAATGCCCAGAAACACCTCCGGCAGGCGCTCGGTCAGGTGGGCCAGGTTCAGCTCGCGCATGGCGATCTGCATCTCCACCGCACACAGCAGCGCGCGGTCCACATCGTCGTCGCGGGCCACCGGGGCGCCGAACAGCACCATGATCGAGTCGCCCATGAATTTGTCGATGGTGCCCTGGTACTTGAACACCACCTCCGACAGTCGTGCCAGGCAGCGGTTGAGTGCCGCAATGACCACCGATGCGGGCTGTGAGCCCGACAGCGCAGTGAACCCGCGCAGGTCGGCGAGCAGGATGGTGACCTCGCGCGGCGCCACCTCCAGGCCGGTGGCGGCAGCACCTTCGGGGTTTTCCATGCCGTGCAGGATGCCCGCCATTTCGGCCTGCGCCGCCTCGCCCAGCGGCTTGCCGGTTTCGCGTTCGATCAGCGCCTGCAGGCGGCGCACGGCGTCGTGGTGGAATTCTTTGTGCATGGAGGTCTGGGGCGTGGAGCGGCCGGGTTTTTGTAGGTGGGGGTAAGAACCTGTTCAGGTTCTAAAGGCAATGCCTGCCATTCACCACGCAGAATAGGCGCCACCCCACGGCTGGTCAACCGGTGAAAACACCCCGGGCAAAGCAGCAACAGCGAGGTCAGCGGCACCTGTCCGCTATCAGGAAACCGGTTCGGGGCGTGCCAGCAGCGCCGCAGCGCTTCCCGGTAGAAAAATTGGGTCTTCTTGGCTTGAAGCGCTACATCCATATGCATCAAATGCTATCAACAGCATAGCAATTGATACTTCTTCCGCCGTCACCTGGCAGCCACCCGGTCCACACACACAAACTCGCCCACCGCGCCGTCATAGTCCCACCGTGCCGCCACCCTCGCCTGGCCGTCTGGCACAGCGCCCGATGCCTCGGTGCTGAGCACCACCAGGCTGTTGGGGCTGCCGTGCCGCAGGCGGTGCGACACCGCCGTGCCCGCGCTGCTGGCCCACAGCCCCGGTACCGGCTGCAACAGGCGCGGCTGGTGCACGTGGCCGGACAGCAGCATTTGGGCACCGGCAATGCGCCAGCGCTCCACGGCTTCGTCGGCGCGGTGGGGGCGGTGGTCGCGGTCCTCGGCGTCGCGCGCTACCAGCGGGTGGTGGCTGGCCACAATGCGCCATGCACCCGGGGGTGCACGCGCCAGCAGCAGCGCCACATGCTCGATCTGGGCAGACGACAGGCTGCCGCGCTCGTGCCGCCAGGCACGCGTGGTGTTCACGCCCACCACGTAGAACGCTCCCATCTGCCGCACGGGCTCCTGGTCCATGCCGAACTGTTCGGAGAACCTTTCGTACGAACGGCCCCAGCGCATCCACCACGCAAACAGGGGCAGGTCGTGGTTGCCCGCCAGCACCAGGGTGCTGCGCGCATGCAGGCCCTGCACAAACCGCGCGGCCTGCTCAAACTGGTCGGCCGTGGCGCGCTGCGTGAGGTCGCCAGACACCACCACCATTGCAACCCCCAGGCGTTGCGCCAGCCGCTGCACAGCAGCACACACCAACGGGTCGTGCGCACCGAAGTGCAAGTCCGACAGGTGCATCAGAACAGTCATGGCAAGTGGTCGCTGGCAGTGGGCAGGCGCAAGGGGGGTCCCATCATGCAGGCAGCAAGCCGGGGGCGGGGGTAATGCCGGGCGCAGGCGTGTCGGTTGCGGAGGCTGCGAAAGCGGTATCTTCTGGTGGCGGGGTCTGCGCTGCGCCATCGCGCGCCAGCGGGCTCGGTGCCACCAGCCACAGCGGCCGCGCACTGATGCGGAAATGCAGGGGCGGCGCCATCCACTCCCGCTCGCCGTCAAACGCCACCTTGACCTGCGGGGGCCGCCAGCTGGCGGGCGCCACGGTCAGCTCGGCACACGCCATGCTGACCACCGCGTTGTCTTTGTCGAGCTGGCCGGTGGCCGCGTTCCACACGGTACGGGCGAGGGCCCAGCGCCCCTGGGGCTTGAGCATCACCACGGCCAAGTGCCCGCCGTCTGCCACCTTCTGCGCCTGCGGCAGGCCCATGCGGTCCAGCTGCAGGGGGTTGTTGCCCACAAACAGGGTGGTGACCAGATGCTCCTCCTGCTGCGCCTCGGCGCCCTGGTGCGTCTTCATCACCACGCGCCAGCGGCGGCCCGATGCGGGACGAAACAGGCTCCACACCGCCGCAGCTATGGCCACCCAGCGCTTGCGGCCAAAGCGGCGTGATGCCATCTCGCGGTCGGCCAGCATCTTGGGGTACAGGCCCACGCTGGCGTTGACCACAAACATGCGGCGGTTCACAAACCCCACCTGCACCGGCCGCAGGTCCCCTGCATGCAGCGCCTGCAGCAGGTCCTGCACGGCGGTCTCTGGGTCCAGCGCCAGACCGTGCTCGCGGCTGAAATAGTTGAAGGTGCCCATGGGCACCACCCCCAGCGGCACCCCGGCGCGCAGCGCGGCCGACGCCACCGCGTTGATGGTGCCATCCCCCCCGGCGGCCACCACCAGTCCGCCATCGTCCTGCGCGGCCTGGGCGGCTTGCTCGGCCAGCTGCACAATGTCGGCGCGCCGGTCAGGCACGTGCCAGACCACATCGTGCGTCTGCAAGGCGGGCACGCCCTCCAGCTTGGCGCGCAGCAGGTCCAGGTCGGCACCGGGCCGCCGAGGCACCACCAGGTGGATGGGGCCACGGGGCTGGGG
>NZ_JBWKYJ010000113.1:0-10108 GCF_059423685.1 Acidovorax sp. GW460-11-11-14-LB4
CCTGCACCCCGCCCCCTGCACCCCGCATGGGTGGTGGTGCTGGTCAGCACCTGGCTGGCCACGGCCTGCAACGTCCCGCTGTGGCAAGAGGTGGCCCAGCTGCCCGGCCAGGGCAGCCTGCGTGGCTGGGGCTTTGCGCTGGCATTTGCGCTCATCGTCGCGGCGGGCAACGCCGCGCTGCTGAGCCTGCTGGCCTGGCGCTGGACGCTCAAGCCCGCCGTGCTGGTGCTGGTGCTAATGGCCGCGTTTGGCGCGTACTTCATGCTGGCCTACGGCATCGCCATCGACGCCAGCATGCTGGTCAACGTGATGCAGACCGACGTGAAGGAAGCAGGCGACCTGCTCAACCTGCGCATGCTCGGCACCGTGCTCGTCCTGGCCGTGCCGCCGCTGTTGTGGCTGTACCGCCGCCCCGTGCAGCGCCTGACCGCGCTGCGCCATGTGGCGCACAACGGCCTGCTGCTGGCAGGCTCCATCGCCGTCATCGTGGTGTGCCTGCTGCTGGTGTTCCAGGACTTTGCATCGACCATGCGCAACCACACCAAGCTGCGCTACCTGATCAACCCGCTCAACAGCGTGTACGCGCTGGGCAACATTGCCACCAAGCCCCTGCGCATGGACACCAGCAAGATCCTGCCCCTGGGCCGTGACGCCCAGCTGGGCGCCAGCTACGCCAGCCAGGCCAAGCCCCCGCTGCTGGTGCTGGTGCTGGGCGAGACGGGCCGTAGCGGCAACTTTGGCCTGAACGGCTATGAGCGCGACACCACCCCCCGCCTGTCGGCCCGCAAGGACCTGGTGAGTGCCCGCAACGCCTGGTCCTGCGGCACCAGCACCGCCGCGTCGGTGCCCTGTATGTATTCGCACCTGGGCCGCACAGGCTACGAAGGCCGCTCGGCCAACTACGAAAGCCTGATCGACGTGCTGCACCACGCCGGCCTGGCGGTGCTGTGGGTGGACAACCAGTCGGGCTGCAAGGGCGTGTGCGACCGCGTTGGCGAGACCATTACCAGCACCCAGAAAGACCCGGCGCTGTGCGCCGGCGGCGAGTGCCTGGACCGCGTGATGCTCAAGGACCTGGACGCCCAGATCGCCGCCCTGCCTGCCGAGCAGCGCCAGCGTGGCACCGTGGTGGTGATGCACCAGATGGGCAGCCACGGCCCCGCGTACTACAAGCGCTCTGCGCCCGAGAACAAGAAGTTTGGCCCCGAATGCACCTCCACTGCCTTGCAGGAATGCCAGCGCGAGCAGGTGGTCAACGCCTACGACAACAGCATTGTCGAGACCGACCATTTCCTCGATTCAGTGCTCCAGTGGCTGGGAGCGCAGGAAAAACATGCCCAGACAGCTATGATTTACGTAGCAGACCATGGCGAGTCGCTGGGTGAGAACAACATCTACCTGCACGGCCTGCCCTACTCCATTGCCCCCGACGTGCAAAAACACGTGCCCTGGATCACCTGGCTGTCACCCACCATGCAGGCGCGCACCCACCTCGCCACGGGCTGCCTGCAGCAAGACCTGGGCGAGCGACGCATCACGCACGACCACTACTTCCACTCGGTACTGGGCCTGATGGATGTGAAGACCGAGGCGTACAACACCGAGCTGGACATGTTTGCCGCGTGCCGCAAGCCCGCCGCGGCAGGCTGAGGCGGACCGAAGCGGGGCCAGGCGGACGGCCCCGGCAGCCCTGTGCCACAAGGTGTGACTCAGGGCGCAGCCAGCTCAGCTCCCTTGGGGCAACAACAGAATCTTGCCGATGCTGGCGCCAGACTCCATGCGCCGATGGGCCTGTGCAGCATCGGCCAGTGCAAACGTGCTGTCGATCACCGGCCGGATCACTCCGGCGGCCAAGGCTGGCAGCCACTGCTGGGCAAACCGCTGCACCATGGCCTGCTTGACCTCGGGCGGGCGGGACTTCATCACGGTGCCAAAAATCTGCAGGTGGCGGTACAGCAGCACATCCATGGGCAGCTCCGCACCCTGCGCACCGCCCAGCAGCCCCACCGACACCAGGCGTCCGCCGTCGGCCAACGACCGCACGTTGCGCTGCAAGTACGGAGCCCCGATGAAGTCGATCACCACATCCACGCCCCGGCCCTGCGTGGCCCGGTCCACCACCGCCTGAAAGTCTTCGCTGCGGTAGTCGATGAACACATCAGCCCCGCAGCCCAGCACAGCGCCGCGCTTGTCGCCCCCCGCCGTGGCAAACACGCGCGCACCCGCCGCATGGGCCAGCTGCACGGCGGCCGACCCCACGCCGCCCGCCGCCGCATGGATCAGCACCGACTCGCCCGCGTGCAAGCGCGCCAGGTGGAACAGCGCCTCGTGCGCGGTCACGAACACCTCGGCCACGGCGCCAGCGGCTACCAAGTCCATGCCCGCAGGCACCGGCATGGCCATGCGGTGGTCAATGCGTGACAGCTCGGCGTAGGCACCCCCGCCCACGATGCCCATCACGCGGTCGCCCACGGCAAAGCCTTGCACCTCGGGCCCCATGGCGACCACCGTGCCCGCAATCTCCAGCCCCATGGTGTCGGCATCGCCAAAGTAGGCGCGACCATAGGCCCCTTTGCGGTGCAGCAGGTCGGCCCGGTTGACGCCGATGGCGGCGTTGCGTACCAGCAGGTCGTGCGGGCGCACCTCTGGGACAGGGATCTCGCGCGCCACCAGCACTTCCGGGCCGCCGAAGTCATCGAACACGATGGCTTGCATGGTGGGTTGGGGGTTTGCAGGTTGTTCGGCCGCTGGTGTGGACATGGGTGTTACTCCTCAAGCAATGGTTTCAGTGCCTTGAAGGATAGGGCTCCACGCAGTGATTCAAACGCAGCAATTTCGCTCTACAGCGATGCAAATTTGCATCACACTCACCCCTCATCCGCAACCTCCATACGGCCATGAACTGGGACGACACCCGCATCTTTCTTGCCCTGACCCGCGCGCCCTCCTTGCGCGCCGCCGCGCGCAGCCTGGGCGTGGACCAGGCCACCGTCGGGCGGAGGCTGAACGCGCTGGAGGCCGAACTGGGCGCCAAGCTCTTCCTGCGTGCCAAGGACGGCTACCTGCTCACCGCTGCAGGCGAGACAGCGCTTGCCGCCGCCCGCCGCATGGAAAGCGCGGCCCTGGACCTGCGCACCCGCATCGAGGGCCAGGACACCAGCCCCGGCGGCCTGGTGCGCGTGACCAGCACTGACTCGATCGCCATCGACCTGCTCATGCCCGCCATTGAGCGCCTGCAACAGCACTGGCCCCACATTCGCGTGGACCTGGAGGTGTCCACCCAGTTGCTCAGCCTCAGCCGCCGCCAGGTGGACATCGCTTTCCGCAACGTCCGGCCCGAGGCGCCCGACCTCGTGGTGCGCCGCGTGGTGTCGTGGCCTGTGGGCCTGTTCGCCAGTGCGGGCTATGTCGAGCGTTTTGGCATGCCGGTGCCAGAGGACGAACTGCGCGGCCACCACCTGGTGGCCTACGCGCCTTACCTGGAGCAAAGCCCGTTTCTGACCATGGCGGGCGTGCCTGCGCGCCAGGCCCGGATTGCGCTGGCCGTGCGCTCCAGCCTGTTGGTGCGCAAGGGCGTGGCGGCGGGCATTGGCCTGGGTGAAATGCCGGTGTGGATGGGGGCGCGCGAAGGCCTGGTGCGCATCTGGCCCGAGCGCCGCCGGGCGACCGACTACGAGGTCTGGCAAGTCATGCACCCCGACCTGCAACGCACGGCCCGGGTGCGCGCCACCGCAGAGTTTCTGTCCGAGGCATTCCAAGTCCAGTAGGCGCCGCAAGCCGATGGAGCCCGCCCCGCCGGGCCGGGCCCCCACTGCAGCACAGGATGCACCATACTCTGACGCAGACCCATACCCCTTGCGCCCCAACATGCCACACACCATTCACCACCAGGAACAGGACGCCAAAGGTGCGTTCTACATCGAGCGCAACGGCCAGCGCCTGGCCGAGATGACCTACAGCCGCACCAACGCCACGATGATCATCGTGGACCACACCGAGGTGGACCCATCGCTCGGCGGCCAGGGTGTGGGGCGCGCGCTGCTCGACGCACTGGTTCAATGGGCCAGGGCCACAGGCACCAAGGTGGTCCCGCTGTGCCCGTTCGCCAAGGCGCAGTTCGACAAGGACGTGTCTTTGCGGGACGTGCTGGTGTAAACAGGCCCGCTGACAGTGGTGCCCGCCCGAGGCGGTCCATTGCTGGTTACTGCGGGTCATGGCAAAGAACGCCCTTGCCCGTGGATGGGCGGCGCAACCCGCGCGCATCGGTGGTGGAGTGACTCCAGTCCTGTCGGCCCACAGCCGCTGAAGACGCCAGGCGCCTTCAGGTAGAAAATTCCGCCATGAATCAAAGCGTCATTTACGCCCTGGGCGCAGCGGTGCTCTTCGGCGCCAGCACCCCATTTGCCAAGCTGCTGACGGGCGACCTGCCACCGGTGCTGCTGGCAGGCCTTCTGTATCTGGGCAGCGGCCTGGGACTGGCCCTGGTGCGTGTGGCCCGCGATGGCGGGCTCAAGCCCTCTGGCATTCCCTTGAATGAATGGCCCTGGCTCCTGGGCGCCGTGCTGTTTGGAGGCGTGGTGGGGCCGGTGGCGCTGATGCTGGGACTGCACTCCACCAGCGGCGCCACGGCTTCGCTGCTGTTGAATCTGGAAGCGGTGCTGACCGCAGTCATTGCCTGGTGGGTGTTCAAAGAAAACGCCGACCGGCGCATCGTGGGGGGCATGCTTGCCATCGTGGCGGGAGGCATTGCCCTGGGCTGGCAGACCGGCTCTCCGTGGCAACCCGGCGGCACGGGCTCCTGGCTGGTGGTCCTGGCCTGCTTGTGCTGGGCCATCGACAACAACCTCACACGCAAGGTTTCTGCCTCCGACGCGCTCTTTGTTGCCAGCATCAAGGGCCTGATCGCGGGGTCGGTCAACACCACGCTGGCCATCAGCATGGGCGCCGCCTGGCCTTCGTGGGCCACACTGTCTGCAACGATGGCTGTCGGCCTTTTGGGATATGGACTGAGCCTTGTGCTGTTTGTGCTGGCATTGCGCGGGCTCGGCACAGCCCGCACGGGAGCGTACTTCTCCACCGCGCCCTTCATGGGGGTGGTTGTGTCCTTGTTGGTGTTCTCGGAGCCAACCTCGTGGGTGTTTTGGATGGCCGCTGCGCTGATGGGCCTGGGGGTGTGGTTGCACCTCACGGAACACCACAGCCATGAGCACCAACACGAAGCGCTGGAACACGAGCACGAACACGAACATGACGAGCACCACCAGCACGCGCATGGCGTAGAGCATCGCGGCAGCGGCAAACACAGCCACCGACACACGCACCTGCCACTGAAGCACACGCATCCGCACTACCCGGACATCCACCATCGGCATGTCCATTGAGACCGAACACCCGCTTGTGGCGGGGCCGTCCCTTTGCAGGCAGCACGGCATTCAGCGTTAAGCGCCCCCCAGTCATCACCAAGGGACGCGCCGTTGGCGAGCCCGCAGGGTGCGCAATTAGCGCAGTGCCATCCAGCCCTCCACCTCCCCCACCAAATGCGCCCGGAACACCTCGGCAATCGGTGACAGCTGCTTGCCCTTGGGCCAGACCAGGTGCCACTGCGACTGGATGGGAAAGCCCTGCACATTGAGCACGGCAAGCCCCTCGTGGTGCGGGCCCAGGGCGTGGTGGGAGACGATGGAGACGCCCAGCTGGCCCTCCACCGACTCCTTGATGGCTTCGTTGCTGCCCAGCTCCAGCAATGCGCTGGGCGCAAAACCCAGTTGGCGCAGGTGGGCGTCGGTGGCCATGCGGGTGCCGGAGCCTTTTTCGCGCAGGATGAAACGCTCCGTCTGCAATTGCGCGAGCTTGATGCGCTTTTTGGCGGCCAGGGGGTGGCCTGCGGGGGCGATGACAACCAGCGGGTTCGGCATGAGGATCTGGTCCTCCAGCGGCAAATCCGCAGGCGGCATGGACATGACGTAGAGGTCGTCCAGATTGCTGCGCAGGCGGGTGATGACGTGGTCGCGGTTGAGTACCTCCAGCGAGATATCGATTTGCGGGTGCAGCTTGCAGAAGCTGCCCAGCAGGCGGGGCACAAAGTATTTGGCGGTGCTGACCACGGCGACCTTGAGGCGCCCGCTGGTGAGGCCCTTGGCGCCCGACACGCGCTGCTCGAACGCATCCCACTCGCCCGCAATGGCACGCGCAGTGCGGGCCAGGGCCTGTCCCGCCTCGGTCAGGTGTACACGGCGTGAGACCACCTCGTACAGCGGCAGGCCCACGGCCTGGGTCACCTCACGCAACTGCATGGAGGCCGTGGGCTGCGTGACATGCATGACCTTGGCGGCGGCGCTGACGCTGCCCGTCTCGGCCAGTGCCAGGAACAGCCGCAGCTGGCGAAAGGTGATGTTCATAGATTTTTATCTATAGATAACCTCGTTCGAATCGATTTTACTTTGCAGCCCCACATCCCTAGCATCGGCCCCCAACAAGGAGTTGAATGATGCAAAGCTTGCTGGACCCCGCGATTTTGTTTTTTGCCCTGGGAGTGTTTGCGGGCCTGGTCCGATCCAACCTGGAGATGCCGGCGGCGATCTCGAAGTTCTTGTCCATCTACCTGTTGATGGCGCTGGGCCTCAAGGGCGGGTTTGCCTTGGCGGCTTCAGGCCTGACACCCAGTGTGGCCAGCAGTCTGGGGCTGGCGGTGCTGCTGGCCGTGGTGGTGCCGCTGGTGGGCTATGCGCTGCTGCGGCGGGTGCTGTCGGGCTTCAACGCGGCGGCGGTCGCAGCCACCTACGGATCGGTCAGCGCCGTGACCTTTGTGACGGCCACGCAGTACCTGGAGTCACAGCACATTGCCTACGGCGGCTATATGGCGGCAGCCATGGCGCTGATGGAATCGCCCGCCATCATCCTGGCGGTGATGCTGGCCAATGCGATGCGGCAGCGGCAGTCGGTGGCTCAGTCGTTGGCAGTCACCCCCACAAGCCCCCTTCTGCGCGTGTCACCGGTGGTCGCCATGGCGTCGGCAAGGGGCCCCGCACTGGGTGGCGCGAGCGCAGGCGGCGCACCAGGCAAACCAGGGCCTCACCTGTCGGTGGGCAAGATCCTGCACGAGTCGTTCACCGACGGCACCCAGTTGCTCCTGCTGGGCGCCATGGTGATCGGCATGGTGACTGGCGATGCCGGCAAGGCGGCCATGCAGCCGTTCTCGGGCGATCTGTTCAAGGGCATGCTGTGCCTGTTCTTGCTGGACATGGGCCTGTCCACGGCTCGCAACCTGCCTGCGGTGCGCAAGCAGTCGCCATGGCTGCTGGCCTACGCGGTGCTGGGGCCGCTGACGCACGCCAGCCTGGCCCTGGCGCTGGCCTGGCTGCTGCAGGTGCCCACGGGGGACGCCGTGCTGCTCATGGTGCTGGCCGCCAGCGCGTCTTACATCGCGGTGCCTGCCGTGGTGCGCTATGCCATCCCCGAAGCCGACCCGTCGCTGTACGTGAGCCTCTCGCTGGGGGTGACGTTTCCGCTGAACATCCTGGTGGGTATTCCGCTGTACACGCAGGTGGTACAGCAGGTGTGGGGGGGATGACGAGGCAACGCATTGCGGCCTGCGGCGCGCAGTGCAAAGTGCACGGAGATGGGCGCGGGATCTAGAAGAGGCTCCCCTGCCCTTTCAGCAGCCCTGGCCTGAACTGCCCCAGGTCCAGCCCCTCGCGCTCCCGGTTGAGCCCCAGGCGGCGGCAGGTGTTGGCAAACCGCTGGCGCAGCAAGTCAGCCCAGAGCCCGCTGCCTTTCATGCGGGTGGCAAAGTCACTGTCATAGGTCTTGCCGGCTGCGCGCTGGGCCCCGGTCAGGGGGTGCAGGTCTTGCACCCGGGCCATGACGCGCGCTGCGCGCTGCGGGTAGTGCACGGCAAGCCACTCTCGAAACAACGCATCCAGCTCCCACGGTAGTCGCAGCACGGTGTAGAACGCGGTGCGTGCACCGGCGTCGCGTGCTGCCTCCAGTACCTGCTCCATGTCTTCGGTGATGAACGGGATCTGGGGCGCCACGCTCACGCCCACCGGCACACCCGCCTCGGCCAATGCACGGATGGTGCGCAGCCGCCGGTGGGGCGCGGCGGCGCGGGGTTCCATGCGGCGAGCCAGCGCAGCGTCGACTGTGGTGATGGTGATGTACACCGCCGCCAAGCGCTGCGCTGCCAGCGGGGCGAGCAGGTCCAGGTCGCGCTCCACGCCGCTGGATTTGGTGATCAGCGAAAACGGGTGGCGCGCCTCGCGCATCACTTCGATCACGCTGCGCGTGAGCTTCAGGTCGCGCTCCACGGGCTGGTAGCAGTCGGTGGCGGAGCCGATGTTGAGCAAACGCGGCAGGTAACGCGGCTGAGCAAGCTCTTGACGCAACACCTGCGCCACGTTGTGCTTGGCCACGATCTGCGTCTCAAAGTCGAGCCCGGGCGAAAAATTGAGGTAGCTGTGCGTGGGCCGGGCGTAGCAGTAAATGCAGCCGTGCTCGCAGCCCCGGTAGGGGTTGACCGAGAGTTCAAAAAAGATGTCTGGCGAGTCGTTGGCGCAGATGGCGCTGCGTGCCGTCTCGAAATGCACGCGGGTGGCGGGTGAGGGGCTGGCGCAGGCTCCCTCGTCGCCCCCGCCCCATGCATCACCCTCTTCAGCACCCCCGCCGTTCGGCTTGCCATCCTGAGCCGTACCCGTGCCACCCTGCTCCACGCCCTCGGCCCTGCCAAGGGCGCGCGGATGGCTCCACCCATCATCTGCACGTTCGCGCTGGTCTTTGGCAAAGCGGTGGGCCATGGCCGTGGCGGCACCGCGCCCGCGGATGGCCTGCAGCGGAATGCGGATGTCCAGCGGCCGTGCAGGCAGGTCGTCGTCGGGAGGGTCAAGTGAACTCATGGCGATCGAGTGGTGGAGCAGCATGCACGATAAAACTGTTTATTTATACAGTATTTATCCACCACCTACAAACCCGCCCTCTGGCAAAGCCCCAATTCGGTGCAAAGCCTTGCACCAACTCCTGGCGCACTTCTTGCTTCAACTTGGTGCAAATCTGTGGCGTCGGATGAAAACGCACCAGAGTCGATCAATCACTATCGCGAGGACGTTATGGAAGCACTCAAACAGGGCACAGATGCCTTGTTCATCTTGCTCGGGGCGATCATGGTGTTGGCCATGCACGCCGGGTTTGCGTTTCTGGAGCTGGGCACAGTCCGCAAAAAGAATCAGGTGAATGCACTGGTCAAGATCCTGGTGGACTTTTCGGTGTCCACGGTGGTCTATTTTGTGGTCGGCTACACAGTCGCCTACGGCACGCATTTCTTCATCGGTGCCGAATCGCTGGTGCAGCAAAGCGGCTATGCGCTGGTCAAGTTCTTCTTCTTGCTCACGTTTGCGGCAGCCATTCCAGCCATTGTGTCGGGCGGCATCGCGGAGCGCGCCAAGTTTTGGCCGCAACTGCTGGCAACAGCAGTCATCGTCGGCTTTGTGTACCCGTTTTTTGAGGGTATTGCCTGGAACCAGCATTTTGGTGTGCAGGGCTGGATCAAGGCGCTGACGGGCGAAGAGTTCCACGACTTTGCGGGCTCGGTGGTGGTGCACGCCATGGGCGGCTGGATTGCGTTGCCGGCGGTGATCCTGCTGGGCTCTCGCGCCAACCGCTACCGCAAGGACGGTGCGATCTCGGCCCACCCGCCGTCCAACATCCCGTTCCTGGCGCTGGGCGCCTGGGTGCTGGTGGTGGGCTGGTTCGGCTTCAATGTGATGAGCGCGCAGACCGTGGACAAGCTTTCGGGCCTCGTCGCTGTGAACTCGCTGATGGCCATGGTGGGCGGCACGCTGGCCGCCCTGGTGCTGGGCAAGAACGACCCCGGCTTTGTGCACAACGGCCCGCTGGCGGGTCTGGTGGCCGTGTGTGCGGGCTCGGACCTCATGCACCCGCTGGGTGCGCTGGTGGTCGGCGCGGTGGCCGGGGCCATTTTTGTGCTGATGTTCACCCTGACGCAAAACAAATGGAAGATTGACGACGTGCTGGGCGTATGGCCGCTGCACGGGCTGTGCGGCACCTGGGGCGGACTGGCTGCGGGTATCTTTGGCAGCAAGGCGTTGGGCGGGCT
>NZ_JBWKYJ010000114.1:0-10021 GCF_059423685.1 Acidovorax sp. GW460-11-11-14-LB4
GGGTTGGTGTTGCGGGGCATGGGGTCTCCTGGATGGGGACCGCAGCGGGTCCCGTCCTGTGGATCGTAAAAACGCCCCCCTCGTCGCCGTGTAGGCCCAGAGGCCATCTAACCGACGGGCGATGGAGACGGCGCACACACGCCCTTGGCGCGGCGGGCCCCCCAAGCCATGCGACACTACTGTATGTCTCAACAGGTGTGGGCCGCACAGGCCCTTGAATCTTTCGATGCGGTGGTGTCGGCCACCGAGGGTTTTCGCAGCCGCGCTGGCCAGCGGCTGATGGCGCAGCAGGTGGCACGCACGTTCAGCAGCGCCACGCTGGGCAAGGTGGATGAAGAAAGTGGCGAGGCCGCGCCCACGCGCTCCATTGCCGTCATTCAGGCGGGCACGGGTGTGGGCAAGTCGCTGGCGTACTGCGCACCCGCCATTGCGCTGGCGCTGTCGCGCGGCACGCGGGTGTTGATCTCTACCGCCACGGTGGCGTTGCAAGAGCAGCTGGTCAACAAGGACCTGCCCGCGCTGGCCGCACTGCTGCCCCAGCCCTTCAAGTTTGCGCTGGCCAAGGGGCGCGGGCGCTATGTGTGCAAGCTCAAGCTCGACCGCCTGGCGGGCACGGGCGAGGCGGAGGAAGAGGGCGAAGACGACCTGTTTGCCGAGGAGGAAGCGGCCGCCCGCGCCAAGCGCCCCCGGCACGAAACCGAGGCGCGCATCCAGTTCTATTCGACGATGGCGCAAACCTTGTCGAAAGGCGCGTGGGACGGCGACCGCGACAGCCTGGACACGCCGCCTGAGCCCGAGGTGTGGAGCCCCGTGGCGGCCGAGGGTGCATCGTGCACCGGCAAGCATTGCCCGGCCTTCAGCCAGTGCACCTACTACGACAAGCGCAAGGAGCTGGTGGGCGCGCAGGTGATCGTGGCCAACCACGACCTGCTGCTGTCGTCACTGGGCGCGCGCGTGCTGCCCGAGCTGGACAACTGCCTCCTGGTGCTGGACGAAGCCCACCACCTGCCCGCCACGGCGCTCGACCAGTTTGCGTGCAGCATGGACCTGTCGCGCATCACCTGGATCGAGCGGCTTGCCAGCCGGGGCCTGCGCATTGGGGCACTGCTGGAGGTCGAAGAGATTGCCGACATCCCCAAGCACTCAGCCCAGCTGCGGCAGACGCTGCAGGATCTGGCGCGCATCGTGATGGACGTGTACGGCGCCCAGCTCAAGAGCCAGCCCAGCGCCTGGGGCCCGGCACGCGTTCGTGTGCCCCGGGGCGAGCTGCCCGAGCAGTTGATCGCACCGCTGGGCCTGCTGGCCGCGAGTGCCGAAGGCTTCCTCGACGCCCTGCGCGCCATCAGCAAAGCCCTGCGTGCCGAGATGCGCGACAAGCCCGACGAAGCCAAGCGCCTGTCCACGCTGTATGCGCAGATCGGCATGCTGGCCCCGCGCCTGGAGGAGCTGCACGCCACGGCCCAGTTGTTGCTGCAGGACGCGCCCGAAGGGGCTGTGCCCGCCGCCAAGTGGTTCACGCTGGAAGTGGATGGCGACTTCATCGTGGCCAAGGCACACGCCAGCCCCATCCTGCCCGGCACCACGCTGCGCAACCACCTGTGGAGCGCGGTGCGCGGCGCGGTGCTGACATCGGCCACGCTCACCAGCTGCGGGCACTTTGACTTTTTCCTGCGCGAGGCGGGCCTGCATGGTGACGAGGCAACAACAACACTGGAAGTGCCCAGCCCCTTCAACTACGCCGCGCAGGGCACGCTGATTGCGGCCGAGACACGCGCCGACCCCAAGAACGCCGCGCAGTTCACCACCGAGATGGTCGATGCGCTGCTGCACGACATTGCCCGCGTGGAATACGGCGCACTGGTGCTGTTCACCTCACGCGAGCAGATGCGCCAGGCGGTGGACGCGCTGCCCACCGCCATGCGCAGCGTGGTGCTGGTGCAGAACGCACTGCCGCGCACGCAGTTGCTGCGCCGCCACCGCGAGCGGGTGGAGAACGGCGAGCCCTCGGTCATCTTTGGCATGCAGTCGTTTGGCGAGGGGCTGGATTTGCCCGGGCGGCTGTGCGAGTCGGTCTTCATCACCAAGCTGCCCTTTGCCCCGCCCGATGACCCGGTGGGCGAGGCCCGCGCCGAATGGCTGCGCGCCGTGGGGCGCGACCCGTTCAGCGAGCTGGTGGTGCCCGCCACCGCCATCCGCCTGGCGCAATGGGTGGGCCGCGCGATCCGCACCGAAGAAGACATGGCGCATGTGTACTGCTACGACAAGCGCCTGACGCGCACGAGCTACGGCCAGCGGCTGCTCAAAGGGCTGCCGCCGTTTGCGCTGGAGCAACGCGCGCCGCTGTGAAGCGGCGACACTTTGCGCACCGATTTCACAACCACTACAACAACGACAGAGAGGACCCCACCATGCCCCACACCGTTCCCGCCTGCCCCCAGTGCGGCCAGGAGAACACCTACCCGGATGGCAGCAACTATGTGTGCCCCGACTGCGCCTTTGAATGGCCGCAGGTGGCCGATGCAGCGGACGCCGATGCCGATGCAGGCGATGGCATCGTCCGGGATGCCAATGGCAATCCACTCGCCGACGGCGACGCCGTGATCCTGGTGAAAGACCTCAAGGTCAAGGGTTCGTCGTCCACGCTCAAGAAGGGCACCAAGATCAAGAGCATCCGCCTGGTCGATGGTGCCGATGGCCACAACGTGGACTGCAAGACGGACCTGGGCAGCATGCTGCTGAAGTCGGAGTTCTTGAAGAAGGCCTGATGGAGGAGGGCGGCGCCCCTGTGTCAGACAACCGCCCACAGGCATCGGCGTTCCCCGCCGACGCCCTGGCCGCCCCATGGTGCCTAGAGTCAATCGATTGCAGTGCCCGCACTCTTCGATTGATTCCCTACCACCTGCTGGAGGCCCCATGCACCCCAATTCCCCCGCCCACGACACCTTGTGGAAGCTCATCAAGGACATCCGTTTTGGCATGCTCACGCACCGCACGTCCACAGGCATGCTGCACGCGCACCCGCTCACCACACAAAACCGGCAGCTCGATGAACAGGCCGAGCTGTACTTCTTCATCTCCCAGTCGGGCGAGCTGTACGAACGCCTTTTGACCGATGGCGAGGTGAATGTGTCGTACGCCGACCCGGGCGAGGACCGCTATGTGTCCGTGTCAGGCCAGGCGCGTTTTGTGGACGACCGCGCGCTCAAGGAAGCCCTGTGGTCGCCCCTGGCCAAGGCGTGGTTCCCAGGCGGAGCGACCGACCCGGACCTGGCACTGCTGGTGGTGCGCGTTCGCCACGCCGAATACTGGAACGTGGACGAGAGCAAGATGGTGCAGCTGTTCCAGATGGCCAAGGCGGCCTTTACTGGCGAGCCGCCGCGCAGCCTGGGTGAACACAAGGAACTCACGCTGTTCTGAGCGCCTGTGGACGATCCCTCGGGATCGGCCTGCAGGGTGTGAGTGGAGCCCCTTTCCCCAGGGCGGTGCAGCATTTGCACCGCCATCCTGCGGGTCCCCGGGGCAAATTTCAGGCAAAACTGGGCGCTAGCGCCACGGAAACATGGTTTGTTTGCTCCTATTTTGGTAGTGAGCGCATGCAGTACCTTCTGCGACCCGCAGGCCCCATTTTTTGTGGGCAGCTCTTGCAAAGCAGCCAACCACCATCCATATTCCATCCATACACCATCTGTTTGGATGTTTTTTGGAGTGTGCTTGATGAGCAACCTGGTTCCCACCACCCCCGCACGCAGCAAGGTGCCCGAGTCCGAGAAGGTCACCATCAACCTCGGTTTTGTGGACCTGGGCCACATTGACCTGCTGGTGTCCGAAGGCTTTTACGCCAACCGCACCGACTTCATCCGCACCGCCATCCGCAACCAGCTGACCGCCCAGAACGACGCGGTGCGCCAGGTGGTGGCCCGCAAGATGCTTGTGCTGGGACTGCAGCGTTTTGGCCGGGCCGAGCTGGAGGCCGTGTTGGCGGCAGGCCAGGCGCTGGAGATCCGTGTGCTGGGCCTGGCCAGCATCGACGACGACGTGCCGCCCGCACTGGCGCAGGCCACGATCGCCTCGGTGACGGTCTTGGGCGCGTTCCACGCCAGTGCAGCCGTCAAGGCCGCACTGGCCGGGCGCATGCATTGAATCCGTACACAGACCGCAGCGCGTCGCCCGTGCCCGCACCCACCACCAAGGAGTCCCCATGGACTGGAACCTGAACCTCAAGCGCCTGATGGGCGAAGCCACCCAGCTGGTGCGCAGCGGCCAACTGGCCGACGCCACGCGGGCCATCCAGCAAACCCTGGGCGAGGCCGTGGCGCGCCATGGCCCCCCTCCCGCACCCGCCAGCACGAGCGCGCCCCCGCTGCACGCGACCGAGCCCGAACCCACGGCAGGGAACGCCCCCCGCTGGCGCAGTGCCCACACCGCGCAAGAGGTGGAAGACGCCGTGGTCATCGACCGCAGCACCCACGCTCCACCCGCAGAGGCACAGCCCACGACCACACCACGCCCCGCCGCCAGCCACCACCCGCTGGCGGAGCCCGCCGGCAGCTTCACCCGCGTGGCCTTCACCCACCCGGGCGCTCGGCACAACCCGCACCACTACCACCTGTACGTGCCCCCGGGCGCCACGGCAGGCACCCCCATGCCCCTGGTGCTGATGCTGCACGGCTGCACGCAGAACCCGGTGGACTTTGCGACCGGCACGGGCATGAACGACGCAGCAGCGCCCGCCAACGCCCTGGTGCTGTACCCCGAGCAACCCCACAGCGCCAACCCCAACGGCTGCTGGAACTGGTTTCGCCCTGGCGACCAGCACCGGGGCGGCGGCGAGCCCGCGCTGATCGTGGCCATGCTGCGGGATGTGATGGCGCGCCACCCGGTGGATGCGCAACGCGTCTACGTGGCGGGCCTGTCGGCCGGCGGCGCCATGGCCGCACTGCTGGGCCGCGAATACCCCGACCTGTTTGCGGCCGTGGGCGTGCACTCCGGCCTGCAGGCGGGTGCCGCGCACAACGTGATGGGCGCACTGTCGGCGATGAAGAACGGGGCCAAACCCGGTGCGGCGACCCACCATGCCGCTGACGCCCCAGCCCTGCCACTCCCACCGGTGATCGTGTTCCACGGCGACGCCGACACCACCGTACATGCACACAACGGTGAACAGCTCATCGAGGCAACGCTGTCAACACTGGCCACAGCCCCAGGTGACGGCCAGACGACGGTGGAGACCGTGCACCAGGGCCAGTCCAGTGGTGGCCAGAGCTACACCCGCAAGGTGTACACCGTGGCGGGTGGCGCCCCGTCGGCCGGCGCACTGACTGGCACGGTGGTGGCAGAACACTGGGTGCTGCACGGCGCAGGACACGCGTGGGCTGGTGGGCACGCGGGCGGCAGCCACACCGACCCGCGCGGCGTGTACGCCACACAGGAGATGCTGCGGTTTTTTCTGGAGCATCCGCGCGCTGCGAAGCATTGACTCTCCACACGCGTCCGCTCGGTCTTCGATGCGCTAAGGCCGGTGTGCAAGATCGCGCACAACACCTTCTAGCCCCTGAACCACGCGGGCCAGGCGGTCGAAGTCCACCTGGTCAGGAGTGTCCTGGCCGGTGTGATAGTGGGGATAGCGATAAGGGGCGGTGTCGGTCACCATCAATGCGGGATAGCCCGCGTCGAGGTAGGCCGCATGGTCTGAATAGTCCACGCCGGGGACGAAGCGGGGCGCCGCAATGCCCTCGGACGGAAACGCCGCGTGGGACCGAAAGGACCGCACCACCTTTCGCACCAACCCCAGGTCGCCAGGCGTCGCCACAAAAGCGATGAAATCACCCTGCGTGGGGTAGAACTGGTTCAGGGGCCAGGGGTACTTCTGCGACCCTTCGGCGCTGGAAAAGTACCCCATGGTCTCCAGCGACAGCATCGCAACCACCGGCGCCCCACGAGCCAACAAGGCCTGGGCGTGCACCTGGCTGCCCATCAGCGGGGTTCTGAAAAAGGGCGGCTCTTCGTTGGTGTAGAGCACAAACATCACGTCCGCCTGCGCGGTGGCGCCCAGGTGCTTGAGGCTTTTGGCCAGCGCCAGCACGGCGGCGGTGCCCGTGGCGTTGTCGTTGGCGCCGGGCGTTTCGTGCGCCGAATCGTAGTGGGCGCCAACCACCACCAGCCGCTGCCCCGGTGCGCTCTGGCTGGGCACCGTGACCTCCAGGTTACGCACCGCCACACCGCGCGCCTTGAACTCGTCGCGCCGGACTCGGTAGCCGTACGATGCCAGTTCCGACTCCAGATAGGTCGCCACGGCCTCCAGGGCGGCAGGGTGCTGGGTGTTGTGTTCCTGCGCTGCAATCACGGCCACATGCTGGCGCAATTGCTGTGCCAGCACCTGCTGCTCTGCGGTGGCGGGCAGGAGCGCGCCGCGGTGCGAACTGCCGGGCATGGTGGTGACTGCCAGGATGGCCGCCAGCAGCAGGCCCAACACGATGGCGAGGGCCCCGGTGATGCGCAGCAGGCTTTGCCCCAGGCGCAGGGCGATCTGTGAAATTCTCATAGCGTTGTATTCATCGGCACTGCGTGCCTGTTACCAAGCACATGCCCCGAGCGCATCCGTCACTTTGATGGACCACTGCGACGCGGGCGCGCCTTGCGATAGCGACGGGTGGCCTCGGCCACCATGGCGTCCTTGGGCAACAGCTGGGTGCCGCCCACCCACAGCTCGGTGGCAGTGCCGCTGGCATCGCGCACGCGGCGCACCGGCTGGCCGGGGCTGGCGTAGGCCGAGGCTTTCTGGACCACGCCGGTGTCGCGCCCGGTGATGGCCAGCTCCGTGGTGGCGGCGTTGAAGGGCACGAACATGGCGGGCACCACCTGGCACACCACCTTGCCCATGGGCACCAGGTCGCTGGCGCCCCACAGGCTCCACCAGCGCCCCGCCCAGGCGGCTTCCTTTTTGCCTGGCGCACCATGCTGCTGGAACGCGAACAAGATGCTGGCAATGCCTTCCACCCACTCGGTGGACAGGCCGTCCTGCGCGTTGGTGAGCACCGTCACCGTCAAGTCGAGCGCGGGGTAGCGCGCGGTGCGTGACAGGAACCCTTGCAGGCTGCCGGTGTGGCCCATCCATTCACGCGGGCCCGGCGCGCTGAGCATGGTGCCCAGGCCGTAGTGGGACTCGAACAGGTTGCAGGGGTCGCGCCAGCGGCGCTGCGCCATCTCGCGGCGGCTGGCGGGCGACAGGATGCTGCGCTGGCTGTCTGGCGCCAGCTGCGAAAAGAAGCGGGCCACATCCGACGCGGTGGACACAAACCCGGCCGCCGGGGCCATGGCGTCGCACCGGTTGTCGCCCGGCACGACGAGGCGCTGGCCGAACGGAAACTCGCTGCTGTGGCCCACGGCCATCGGGGCGCCCCGGGCCAGGCGCGGCATGTCGGGCACGGTTTCCTGCAGGCCCGCAGCATCGATCACGTGGCGCACCATCCAGCTGGCGTACTCCGTGCCGGTGACCTGCTCCATCATCAGCCCCAGCAGGCCGTAACCGTGGTTCGAGTACTTGAGCTGCACCCCCGTCTCCAGCGGCGGCTTGTGGCGCAGATCCGCCAGCAGCTCGGCGCGGGAGAGATACGGCCGCCGGTCCAGGAACTGGCCGGCATCGGGCCCATCGCGCGTCACGCCCGCGCTGTGCGAGAGCAGCTCGCCAATGCGCGCCCGGGCCAGGTCCTTGTGCAGGCCATCGACATAGCGGCCAATGGGGTCGTCCAGCCCGACCTTTCCCTGCTCGCGCAGCAGCATGACGCCCGCTGCCGTGAAGCTCTTGGAGTGCGACGCAATGCGCAGGCGGTGCCGGGGCGTGAGGGGTTGGTGGGTGCGCATGTCGGCCACGCCCAGGGCCAGCTCGGCCACGGTCTCGCCGCCGCGTGCAATGGCCACGGAACACCCGGGCTGGCGGTAGCGCTCCAGTTGCAGGTCCAGCCACTGCGGCAGGTAGTCCAGGGCGACGTGGAGCCAGGCGGGTTGGGTGGTGTGGTTCTTCATGGTTTGCTCGGCTCCATGCATCCAGAAACGGGGTGGGGCAGTGTAGGCCACACACCTGGATAGGCACGTGGACACACAGGCCCGCAGGGCGCACAGGATGGCGCGCAGGTGCGGCGGCACAATCCTTCCTTTTCGCACGCAAGCCCATGCCCCCCATCGCCGTCATCGACTTTGAAACCACCGGCGTCTCGCCCGGCCAGGGCGCGCGCGCGACCGAGGTGGCCATCGTGCTGCTGGAAGGCGGCCAGGTGGTGGACCGGTTCCAGAGCCTGATGAAAACCGGGGTGTGGATTCCGTCCTTCATCACCCAGCTCACCGGCATCACCAACGCGATGGTGAACGCCGCGCCCGACGCGGCGCAGGTGATGCAGGATGCCGCGCGTTTTGTGGGCGATGCGCCCATGGTGGCGCACAACGCATCGTTCGACAGCAAGTTCTGGCAGGCCGAACTGGCCCTGGCCGGGATGCCCGCGCCGCAGCCGTTTGCGTGCACGGTGCTGCTGTCGCGGCGCCTGTACCCCGAGGCGCCCAGCCACAAGCTGGGCACGCTGGTGGACTACCACGGCCTGCCGCGCACAGGCCAGGCCCACCGGGCGCTGGCCGATGCCGAGATGGCCGCTGCGCTGCTGGCCCGCATGCAGCACGACCTGCGCACCCTCTGGCGGGTGGCCGAGCCCAGCTACGCGTTGCTGCAAACGCTGCAGCGCTGCGCCAAGCCCAAGGTGGGGGCGCTGCTGGCGCAGCATGCGGGGATCTGACCCCACCTGCGTGCAGGCAATGCGGCAGCAAAACGACTACCAAATTGATAGCTACCAGCGCTTGATTCACTAGCGCTTGGGGCAGTTTTCGCTCGAAATCAGGGCCGGCGACCGCTCTCCAGATCGTCCAGCTGCATCAGCAGCGCGGTGCGCTCCTGCTGGGCCACACTTTTCCAGTCCCGGCCGCTCAGCGCGCCCTCCAGCGCCCACAGCAGGTTGAGGCTGGGTTGCTGCCCCGCCTGACGCACAGCCACAAAAGCGGGCACGGAGCCCAGTGCACGCAACGCTGCGGGTGTGTGGATGCCCGTCGCGTGCAGCATGCGTTCGGACGCCGGACCCAGGTTGGGCAGGGCGCGTAGCTCAGAGGCGTCGGGCAGCGGGCGGACAGACATGGGCGGCATGATGGCGGCGCGCAGCCAGCACGGCAAGCCCCCACACGACGAGGGCACAGGCACGCACTGCCGATAATCCGCCCAAGCAAGACCGAGGGGCCACGCCGCCAGATGGCGACGCGCCAGCCCCTGTTGATTCACGACGACAAGAAAGGCTTGGCCATGGGGTATCTGGTACTGGGACTGGTGTTGTTTCTGGGCGTGCACTCGGTGCGCATCGTGGCCGATGGCTGGCGCACGCAGACGCGGGCGCGCCTGGGCGAGATGCCGTGGAAAGGGCTGTATTCGCTGGTGTCGGCCGTGGGCCTGGCATTCATCGTCTGGGGCTACGGCCTGGCGCGGCAGCAGCCGGTGGTGCTGTGGGTGCCGCCCATCGGCATGCGGCACGCCGCAGCCCTGCTGACGCTGATCGCCTTTGTGCTGCTGGCCGCCACCTATGTGCCGCGCAATGCCCTCAAGGCCCGGCTGCACCACCCCATGGTGCTGGGCGTGAAGGTGTGGGCGCTGGCGCATTTGCTGTCCAACGGCAACCTGGCCGACGTGCTGCTGTTTGGCAGCTTCTTGCTGTGGGCGGTTCTGAGCTTTCGCGCCGCGCGCCAGCGCGACCGGGCGCAGGGCACCGTGTACGCGGCAGGCAGCGCTGCAGGCACGGCGGCGGCTGTGGTGGTGGGTGCAGTGGCCTGGGCGGGCTTTGCGTTCTGGGGCCATGCGTGGCTGATCGGCGTGGCGCCGCTGGGGCGATGATCGAACGCTGGGAAGGCCAGCACCCCAAATGCCGGAGAATCCGCGCTTTGCGTTTTCTCCTTTCTCGCTGAGACCTCTATGACCGAAGCCACCACCCCCAACACC
>NZ_JBWKYJ010000115.1:0-9430 GCF_059423685.1 Acidovorax sp. GW460-11-11-14-LB4
GACGATCTCGACCCCACCACCGCCCCGGCCGCTGCGCTGGGCCCGGATGAGCTGGAGGAGATGGACAACATCCTCGACGACCTGCGCGCGCGCGGCGAGGAAATCCCGCAGTGGGAGTTCTGCGACGGCTTCATGACCGCGCTGATCTGCAGCCGCCGCCCCATCGGCCCGGCCGAGTACCTGCCCATGCTGCTGGGCGACGGCGCCGAGCTGGATGTGGCCGAAGGCGACCCGCTGCCGCAGTTGCCCGCGTTTGCCGATGCCGCCCAGCAAGCCCGCTTCATGGACCTGTGGATGCGCCGCTGGAACGAGATCGTGGCCCAGCTCGACACCGACGTGAAGACGCTGGACGACGACCGCACCTTCCAGCCCGAAGCCATGGACATGCGCGGCGCCGTGGCCAGCCTGACCGACGAGCAGCGTGCCGAGATGGGCGACGACCAGGAGATCCCGTCCTTCGGCCAGGTGTGGGCGCTGGGCTTCATGTTTGCGGTGGAAAACTGGCCTGAAGACTGGGCCGCCCCGCGCGACAAGGAAGCGGCCAAGTGGCTGGACGATGCGCTGGAGCGCATCGTGGCCCTGACCGAAGACGACACCGGCAAGCCCGAGGTCTGCATGTACGACGAAGACGGCCCGCCCAGCACCAGCCAGGCGCGCGTGGAAGCCTTCGGCGAAGCCATCTGGGCCGTGTACGACCTGCGCCAGCTGTGGAAGAGCATGGGCCCGCGCGTGGAGACGGTGCGCAAGGCGCCCGAGCCGGGGCGCAATGACCCTTGCCACTGTGGCAGCGGCAAGAAGTACAAGAAGTGCCACGGGGCTTGAGCCCTCTTTGGCCTCTCTTAGTACGCAAAAATGGCGCAGTTCATACAGGCCGTGATGGATCACTTTGAATGGGGGCAGTACGTATTGTTCTCGGTGGTCTTGGGCATTCTTGCTTTGACCGAGCACTTCTGGCCTCGCCGTACGGCTGGCAAAGGCCACAAAGGACGGATAAGGGTCAATCTGTTGCTGTATGTGCTGGGTGGTCTGTTGATGTGGTGGGTGGCCGAGCCTGTGCAGACCGCTGCGGTGCGACTTGGGGCGTCCTTGGGGTGGACCGGGTTGGCCGGGGGGGCATTGCCCGATGTTCCCAAGATCGTCATCGGCGTGTTGCTGGTGGATGCAATCCAGTATGTGCTGCATCGTGCTTCGCACGCCATTCCACTTCTGTGGCGAATGCACCAAGTGCATCACGCGGATGCCGCATTCGATGTGACGACCAGTGTGCGCCACCATCCTCTGGAAGTGTTGGCACTTGCGGCTCTGACGCTGATGCTGTGCGCGGCACTGGGCATGCCTCTTGTGTCCTTGTTGTTCTATGCGGTGCTTCAACTGGTGCACACCGCGTTTTGCCATGCCAATGTTGCGATCCCATTGCGCTGGGATCGGAGACTGCGTTGGGTGATGGTGACCCCTGATATGCACCGTGTGCACCATTCTGAGCGCATGGATGAAGGCAACAGCAACTTCGGAATGGTGTTCCCCTGGTGGGACCGCCTGATGGGAACATATTGCGCGCAACCAGCGTTGGGCCATCAGGGCATGCACTTGGGGTTGGCCAACGACAACAACAATGATGCCCGGCCTGACGGGTTCTGGCGGGCCCTGATCCAACCCTTTGGCAAGCTGCCCTGAGGCCTCCCTTTCAAGACCGGTGGCACGCGGTCATTTTTTGCAAGACATTTGCAAAACCCTGAAGTACAAACGCCACTCGCTCGATTGAGCGTTCAGAAAATTTGTATTTTTTAAGGGTGATATGTCGAAAGTTCGTTGGATGGGCGCGCTGTTGGTTGGCGCAGGCGCTTTGGCGGCAACAGGTGCGCAAGCAGGCGTTGTTTTTACTTTTAGCAAGGCGTTTGGAGCGCCCAGCGTCTCGGTCGGAAGTGCCACCTCGCTGGCGTTCACCATCAATCGGCTGGGGCCAGCTGCGAACAACATCACGTTCACAGACAATTTGCCGGCGGGCCTGGTGGTGTCCACTCCCAACGGTTTGGTGGGCGACTGTGGGGTCGGCAGCGTGGTGACCGCCGCACCGGGTTCCTCCTCGGTGGCCTTGGCCGGCGGGGTGTTGGCCGGTGGGGCCAGTTGCACGTTTTCTGTTCAGGTCACCGCAACAGCGCCGGGTGTAAAAAACAACGTTACTACGGGCCTGAATTCCAGTTCTGGCAGCGCCCCTGCCGCCAATGCCACACTCAACGTGCTCGCTGCAAGCGCAACCTCGGTTCCGACGCTGAGCGAATGGGGGCTTATGACACTGTTGCTGGCCATGGCGGCATCGGCATTCAATGCTGTACGTCGCAAGAAAATCGGCAGCTAAAGCGCAGTCGTTTGCACAAGGGGCTTGTGTCGTGTCCTGCGGGCTTCTGTGCGGATCAGAGAGACCGTACTTCCTGCGCCAGAAACTTCTTCAAATTCCCCGCTGCCGTACTCCGCACCTTGCGCTTGAGCGAGGGCGACCAGCCCAGCAGCAAGCCCGGCGCGCCCAGCGCCTGCCGGGCCCAGCGCCAGAAGTTGAAGCGGTCACGGTGCGTGGCAATCAGCCCGTCGGGCGTGAAGGTGAAGGTGCCGTCGATGATGTTATGCACTTTGCGCCCAGTGGCGCTGAAGAGGTAGTGCGCCTCCCAGTGCGCCTTGCCGCCCTGCGCGTCGGCGTCGATGCCGCTGAACTCCAGCTTCCAGTGCTCGGCGGCGCCCGGTTTTTTCGTCGCGGTGCACAGCATGCGCCACATGCCGCCCACTTCTTCGCGGCCTTTGAGCGAAAACGCCTCGTCGTCAAACGTGGCATTGGGTGCGTAGCAGGCCGCCATGGTGGCATGGTCCAGTTGCGCAAACGCGGTGTAGAAGCGTTGCAGGGTCTGGGCGTTGGGGTGCATGGGTTCTCCTCCTCAAGGGCGTCCATGCTACACCCCGGCCGGAACGCTGCATGCCACCTGGGGTGGCCTGCGCGGCGATGTGCGTTCAGCCGGTGCGCAACCCACCGATGCGCCGCCGCTTGGTGTCGTCCAATGCGTCCAGCACCTGGATGCCGTGCGCATACCCCTGCTGCACGATCTGCTCGAACCGGTTCCACTGCAGCATGCCCACGCGGTCCATGGGGGGGTTGAAGTACAGGTCTGTGAGCTGCTGCGACTGGCGCTGCCGCGACATGCTGTACAGGATAGTGACCTGCATGAGGTAGCTGGCCAGCGAGGGCAGCTTGTAGCGGCGCTGCGCGCGCGGCCGCAGCTTGTCGCGCAGCAGGGTCCAGCTGCTGGGGATGTCGTCCAGCTCGATGCGGCGCGGTTTGCGGAAGTTCAGGTCCACACCAATCACCGTGCCCACGCCGCGCATGCTGCTGCGCATCACGTCCACGGGAAAGTTGTTGAACGTACCGCCGTCGCACAGCAGGTCGCCCTCGTGCACCACCGGAGGCAGCGCGCCGGGAATGGAGATGCTGGCCAGCAGCGACTTCACCAGGCTGCCCCGGCGCACCACCTGTTCGCTGGCGCGCGAGTAGTTGGTGGCCACGCAGTAGTAGTTCTTCCACAGGTCCTCGACCTGCGCCGGAAAACCCACCAGTTGGCCCACCGCGTCGTGCAGGATGTTGCGCAGGCGGCGGCCCTTGATGAGCGACATCAGCGGCAGCAAGCTCCAGTCGCCTGTGGGGTTGGTGCGGAACGCCTCGCGGGCGTTGTCCATCACCGTGGTCAGCGGCTGGTCGGACGCCACATACGCGGCCATCACCGACCCGATGCTGGTGCCCCCCACACAGTCGATCTCCACGCCTTCTTCCTGCAAGGCGCGGTAGATGCCCAGGTGCGCAAAGCCGCGCGCGCCGCCGCCCGCCAGCACGAGGCCCACGGCCGTGCGGCTCTGGATGCGGGCCAGGCGCGCCATGTCGCGGTCGAGGGTGGGGCGCACATGCACGTGGTCGGCCACGGGGCGGCGGTCCAGCCATTGCTGGGTGCCACGTGGGCACTGCGTGCCTTCCGGGTGCAGCAGCACCAGGATCTCGGCGGCCTCGGCCAGGGGCGCGCGGCGCAGCAGGCAGTTTTCCTCGATGGGGTGGATGGCGGGCTCGGCCTGCGCGTCGGCCAGCAGCAGCAACTCATCGCAGTGGCGGCTCACGCGGCGCGTCCAGGGGGTGGGCTCGGGGTCGGCCAGCAGCAGCACAAAGTCGTTGCGGGCCTCGATCTCGTCGAGCAGCATGGCTATGCGGCGGTTGGCCGTGGCGTCGGCGCCTTCGCGCTGCGCAATGCCTGGCTCCTGCAATTCGGCGTCCACGGTGGTCGAGTCCACCACCCGTACGCGGCCCACCGTGCCGAGGTGGCGCGCAAGACGCTGGCCAAAAGCCTGCAGGTCTACGCCGCTGCTCACTGGCAGCAGGCCCATGGCCACCGGGCGCTCCTGCGCGGCCGTATGGGCGGCGGTGCCGGACTGCAGGCGCTGGATGATCTGGCGCGTGAGCGCAATCGACACCTGGGCGCTGCTGGCCAGCAGGGTCTTGAACACGTCCTTGGTCAGGCGCACCAGCACCGAGTCGCGCACGGCGACCACGGTGGCGGCCCGGGGCGCGTCGGTGAACAGGCTGATCTCGCCAATCACCTGGCCCCGGCCCATGTCGGCCACGCGGCGCTGTGTGCCGCTGTGGCCGTCGTCGCTGCGCACGTAGGCACGCAGGCGGCCGCTGACGGTGAGGTACATCGACTCTCCGGGTTCGCCCTCGGTCATCAGCGTGCTGCCCCCGGGCACCTCCACCCACTCCAGCTGGGCGCGCAGCAGTTCCAGCGCCTCGGGTTCGATGCCTGGCAGAAAGCTGCGCAGATGCTCGGTGAGCAGTTGGTTCTGAGTCGCGGTAAAGGGAGGCATGGTCACGCAATCGGCAAGGCACAGTGGGGGCGCTGCGGAAGGTGATGGCTTACCAGCCACCGGTGCTGGCCATGGGTTCCGCAGCGTGCGAAGCGGCGGATTCTAGGAACGCAATGGCACCTGTGCGCACTGCACGGGTCATGGTGGCCGCGCAGCGCGTGAACAAATGCACGGCAGATCCTTTCGATTGCCCTTTCGGGCCGTGTCGGACCTGGTCGTCAGCGCATGAAGGCGCTCAGCGCCTGGGCCGTGGCCTCGGGCAATTGTTCGGGGATGAAGTGCCCCGCCGGAACGGCCTGGCCAGTGACCACGCCAGCGCACTGCGCCTGCCATAGCGCCAGCGGATCGAACAGCCGGTGCACCACACCGTGCGCACCCCAGATCACCAGGGTGTCACAGGTGATCTTCTCGCCGCGCGCGCGGCTGTCACGGTCGTGGTCCAGATCGACGCCCGCACTGGCGCGGTAGTCCTCACAGGCGGTGTGGATGGCTTCGGGTGTGCAAAAGCAGCGTTCGTAATCGGCCAGGGCCTGGGGCTCGATGTGGGCCAGGCCCGCGCTGCCCCAGCCGCCCAGCTTGGCGTGCAGGTACGCGCGGGCGTTGCCGCCGATCATGGTCTCGGGCAGCGGCGCGGGCTGGATCAGGTGGAACCAGTGGTAATAGGCGCGCGCAAACTCCATGTCGGTGCGCGCGTACATGTCGAGCGTGGGGGCGATGTCGATCACGCACAGCTTCTTCACACGCGCGGCGTGGTCCAGCGCCAGGCGGTGGGCCACACGGCCGCCCCGGTCGTGGCCGCACAGGTAAAACGTGTCGTGGCCCAGCGTGGTCATCACCTCGGCCATGTCCTGCGCCAGGGCGCGTTTGCTGTAGTTGCTGTGGTCGGGCAGGCCCGGCGCGTGGGAGGAGTCGCCATAGCCACGCAAGTCGGGCAGCACCAGACAGTAGTCGCGTGCCAATTGCTGCGCCACGCGGTGCCACAGCGCATGGGTTTGCGGAAAGCCGTGCAACAGTAGCAGCGGGGGCGCGCCCACGGTGCCGCCGGTGCGCACAAAAATTTCCGCGCCCGAGGTGGTGATGCGCTGGGTGGCGAAGCCGTCAAACCAGGAGGGTCTCGTTGTCATGGCCATATGGTGTGGCAAGGGGCGGGTGAAGCCCTGTCTTGTGGACGACAGCGGCTACTCAAGCCGGGGCCTGGGCGTGGTGCCCCGGGTCAGTCAGGCAGGCAGCAGGCTCAGCAGACGCTTCAAGGCGTATCGCAGCGTGGCCGTGCGTACTGTTGCGCGGTCCCCGGCAAAGTGCTGCATCTCGCTGTGGGTTTCGCCGCCCACGCACCAGGCAAACCACACGGTGCCCACCGGCTTGGTCTCGGTGCCGCCTGTGGGGCCCGCGACGCCGGTCACGGCCAGGCTGACCTGCGCGCGCGAGTGGGTCAGCGCACCATCGGCCATGGCGCGTGCCACAGGCTCGCTCACCGCACCGTGTTGCTCGATCAGGCCTGGGGGCACCCCCAGCATCTCGGCCTTGGCCTCGTTGGAATAGGTGACAAAGCCGCGCTCGAACCACTGGCTGGAGCCCGACAGGTCGGTGCAGCCGGCGGCGATCATGCCGCCGGTGCAGCTCTCGGCAGTGGCCAGCATGTGGCGGCGGACCAGCAAACGCAGCGATATTTGCGTCAAATTGGCCTCAAGCGCTTGTACTTCTTGCGCTAAAAGCTCACTTTTTGATAGTGATGTGGGTGCCATCAGAACCTCCACAGTGCGATGACCAGCAAGGTACAGAAGGCTGCCACAAAGTCGTCCCACAAGATACCCCAGCCCCCGCGCCAGCCAAAGCCCTTGAACAGGCTGTCGGCCCAGCCCACCGGGCCAGGTTTGGCAGCATCAAAAAAGCGGAACAGCCCAAACGCCACCACCTGCCCCCACAGCCCCATGGGCATGGCCAGCCACAGCACCAGCCAGAAGGCCACGACTTCGTCCCACACGATGCTGCCGGGGTCGGCCACACGCATGTGGCGTGCCGTGGTGGTGCAGGCCCACCAGCCCACCACGGTGCTGACCACAATCAGTAGGCCCAGTTGCCGCGGGTTCAGCCACTGCTGCAGCACCAGGTAGGCCAGCCAGGCCCACAGCGTGCCCACAGTGCCTGGCGCCTTGGGGGCCAGGCCCGCGCCAAAGCCCAGCGCCATGAAGTGGGCGGGGTGGGACAGCATGAAGCGCACGCTGGGGCGCAGGGGGGCAAGGGGTGGCAGTGGCTCGGAAGCGGTCATGTCGCGACGGAAAATTGATCAGGCGCTGGCGGCACCGCCGTCTGCCCCGGCAGGCAGGCGCACCAGCAGTACGGGCACGGGAGCGGTGCGGGCAATCTGCTCGGCATCACTGCCCATCAGCACGCGTGCCAGGCCACGGCGCCCGTGGGTGCCCAGCACGATCAGGTCGGAGCCCCAGGCCTGCGCGTGTTCCACCACCAGGTCAGCCACCCGGGCATCCAGGTTTTCGATCAGCACCGTGTCCACCGGCACGCCGCTTTGCGCCACGCGCTCTTGGGCGCGGCGCAGCAACGCCTCGCCCGCCTGGCGCAGGCGGGGCAGCACCTCCTGGCTGTAAACCTCGGGCCGCTCAAAACCGCTGATGTGGGCCAAAGGGTCCATCACGTTCAGCAGGCGAATGCGTCCACCCGTTGCCTTGGCCAGGCCCGTGGCTTCGTTCACAGCGTGGTCAGCGGTGGGGCTGCCGTCAACGGCAACAAGGAGGTGTTGGTAACTCATGGCGGCGGGCTCCTGGGGGCATGGTGGCACCAATGTGATCGCTGGGGCGGATTGTGACCGACACGCCGTTGCGCGGGGTCTTTGGAGCGCCAGTCACCGTGTTGCCAAGGTCACTGGCGTTCGATCAGCTCCACGTCCTTGGGGTAGTGGATGGTGTGCTCGGCACTGAACTGTGCGCTGGCCCCGGCTGCCAAAGTCTGCTGCCAGGACACGGTGCCGGGCGTGCGGTTCCAGGCTGTGTCCGACGGCTGGGGCTGGTAGCGCGATTCGACCTCGATCTTTTCGTTGCGCGACACTGGTGCGGCATGCAGCACCTGCAGCGTGATGGCCGTCTTGTGGCGGTTCTCCACGCTGTAGGTCCGGCGCGTCTTGCGCTCCACGCGCGAGCCGGTAAACCCGCTGCTCCCCGTCAGATCCTGCACGGGCTCGGCCCGTACGGTGACCAGCTCATCGCGGCCAAACGACAGGCTGGTGCTGCCGGCTGGGGCGCCCGCACTGGGCGCGCCAAAGTCGATGCGGCCGTTGCCCACAAAGGCGCCGTCGCGGTACAGACCCGCTGCGCCCGCAGGCCACACGCCGGGCGGCTGCGCAATTTGCGCGACCAGGTAGGCGGCTTCTTCCATGGCCGGTGCCGTGCGCGTGATCAGCGTGGCGGGGGCGCTGTAGTTGCCCAGCGCCAGCGTCACGCGCTGGCCGCTGGAAGGCACGGTGATGCGCTGGGGCACGGCGAACTCGGTGGCAAACCCCTTGTCGAGGGTGCTCACGTCGAATGTGGGCATGGCCTCTTCGGCGGCATTGCGGGACCGGGACAGTGACGCAACGGTTGGTGCGGGCGCCGGTGCCATCGCCATGGCGGGTGCGGGCGAGCCTTGGGGCGGGGGCGCCACGTTCAGCCACCAGGGGCGGGGCAGTTGCCCTTGTGTGGCGCGGCCCGGCTGGCCGGTGGACAGGGTCAGCTGCACATTGCCCCAGTCTTCGCCGCTGTTCTGGGCCACCAGCGCCTGGCGTTCGATCAGCACCGTGGATTTGTTCGCATCCAGCGTGGAGCGGTAACTGGGCTGCCAGCCGGGGCCGCGCACCTGGTAGGACAGGCGCAGCTCAGCCTCGCGCTCGGTAGCCAGGTTGATGGTGACCGACACCACCCGCGCACGCTGGCTGGCCACGCGGTCACGCTCGGCCACCAGGGGTTTGAGGGCCAGTTCCAGCGCCTCCTGCTTGCGCTGAAGCTGGTGCGCGCGTGCAGCGCTGTCCTGCCCGGACTTGCGCAGCACCTCGGCGGTGGCGGTGATCTGTGCGGGCGTTGGCGTGGCGGCACGTGCGGTGGTGTTGGCAGACGCAGCCGCCTCCGGGCTCGCGCCGGTTTGAGCCACGCTGCGCAGGTAGCCATCCACCAGCTGCAGGGCCGAGGCCTCGGCCTTCACCCCGGCGATCTGATCCTCCAGCTCGCGGATGCGGCCGTCCAGCGGGCTGGCGCAGCCTGCCGCCACATCGCGGTCCTCAGTGAGCACATTGAACTCGCCCACGCGCACGGCGGGGTCGGCGTTGATCTGCAGGCTTTGCACATCCAGCGACGCGGGCAGGCAGGCCAGCGTGAGGCTGCGGGCGCCAGCGGCCACCTTGGCCACACGCTCCACCGTGGCGCTGCCGGGGTAGACGGTGACGCGGGCGATGCGGGAGGTGTCTTGGGCCTGGGCGGCCGCAGACAGCGGGGCCAGGACGGCCAGGCCCAGTGCCTGCAGGGCGGGGCGGGCTGGAAGGCGAAGGAAAGGGGATGGG